>REEF01000744.1 GCA_007695205.1 Planctomycetaceae bacterium | reverse complement strand
GCGGAAGTGCATTAACTCCGTGTCCTCCATCGGAAATCCCGCTGACCGAATCTGCTTGTGTAAATCGTCGCGCTCAATGTAGGGCAGGATAGGATACACCCAATTGTGTACCAGTTCGTTGCCTGCTTGGTCTTGTCCCATACTTCGTGATGGGGGCAAAAACTGCCTGGCGCTGTCGTACATGATGACGGCTTTGGCTAGTTGGCTCATGTTGTTGGTGCAACTGGCGCGGCGAGCTGACTCGCGGGCCATTTGGACGGCGGGCAACAGCAATGCGGCCAGGACGCCGATGATGGCGATGACGACTAATAATTCGACTAACGTAAAACCGGTTCGCTTGCGTGAAGACATGAGCTTCGCCCTCCTACCACTCGGATTATCAATCACCAGACGAGAACACGTGGATAAGTGTCCGTAAAAACTGACCTTCCCCAAACTGCCTTTATTTTCGCACGTCGCTAGAGGTTTGTCGAGTCCAACGTAGAAAAAGTCCCCAGATAAATCATGAAGATTGTGTTTCGGCATGCATCTGCAGAGGGGATCGACTATGCTCTTTAGGCATTGTTTTTTGGCGTCGAAACCATCCTACGCAGCGCGGCGTCGCTCGTGCTCGTAATCGAAAGGGGCAGCGATGACGGAAGCTGTCTCTGAATCGCCAGCGGGTGATCATGCGACGATCGAGTATCAGCGGGAGTGCGAGCGGGAACAGGAGATGGACAGGCGACCTGCGATTCGCACCGATTGGCCTTGACGAAAACCGCTGTGGCAGGCATGATCCCGCGCAGACGGGGCTCAAGCGGTTTTACCTTCTGATCTGTTAACGGTCCGGCGGTATGGCCGGGCCATGGCCCAGCAGGATGCAGACAAGGAGATGAGCGACCATGAGGGGTGTCTCAAAGCAGTATCGGGGAATTCTTCTTCCGTTGCTGGGATGCGTTGCCTTTGCCGTTTATTGGCTGGCTTTCGGTTGGCAGCCGATGGACCGTGCCGAGTTGCCCTTGGCCGCCTTGATTCACAGTGCTGCGGGCCGATCGGATTTTGTCGACTGGGCGATTATCTTTTTTAATCGCTGGTGGGGCGAAGCCGTCTGTGTTGTGTTGATCTACGTGTCCTTTCTCCTGGTGGCTACCCGCTCGACCCCTGAAGGCGAAGATCGGCGCAGGATCCTGGGATTCTCTGCCGTGATCTTTGCGACGTGGGTCGTCGCCAACTTCGTCGGTCAGGACTTGATCGAACCGTCGGTGGCGCGCGAGAGTCCCGCCTTCCTGTTGGGTGACGGCTTCACCGATCTGGCTGTATTACACGACACCAAAGTCAAGGTTCGATCGGCCAACAGTTTCCCATCGAATCACGGCACCGTCTTCATGCTGGTATTCACGATGAGCCTTTATCGATACGGCCGGAACGCATGGCTGCTCTTGCCCGTTGCGACCTTGTTGAGCCTGCCACGATGTTTTACCGGGGCACACTGGGTCGGCGATTCGCTGGTCGGATCCCTGCTGATGACCTGGCTGATCAGTGCTAGCGTGATGACCACACCATTACGCAAGGTGGTCGATCGCATCGAAGAGATTGCGGTGGCGACGCTTCCCGATTGGTTGTCGGGAAGTACCGATTACTCTCTGGACCCTGCTCCCACCTGATCTTCCGGCCAGGCGGCGAACGGGCGATAGCCCAATGCGGCAGCCAAACGGCTTGAATCCATGGTGACATTCCCGGCACGTGGGGGCACCGGCGCATAGCCGTCGCGATAACATCCGATCAGCAACTTGGAATCAAAACGGCCGCGGCGCTGCAAGATTTCGCCGATCTGATACAGGCTTAAGCGCCGCGGACCACCGGCGTGAAACACGCCTGACATCCGATTGACCAGAACCGCCTGGAAGACGCGATTCAAACACTCGATGAAGGTCGGTGTACGAATCTCGTCGTGCAGCAGCGTGACGGGTTTCCCCTTCCGAAAACGCGACTCGATCCAATCGATGGCGCCCGCGTGGCCATTGAAGCTCTTGCCCATCGGCAGCGAGATCCGCAAGATGCAAGCGTCCGAACGTTCCGCCAGGATCAGTCGCTCGGCCTGGACCATCGTCTTGCCGTAGATGGTCACCGGATCGGGTGGATCATCTTCCTGATAACCTGTGGGGCGATTCGTATCGCCCGAATACACGAGGTCGACGGAAAGATGGATCAGTCGAACGTCGGTCCGATCGATGACCTCCAGCAGATTCTGAACGCCGATCACGTTCACTCGCCACGCCAGCCAGGGATCCAGTTCACATGATTTCAGCTTGCACGTGCCTTCGCAATTCAAGATGGCGGCGAAACGATATCGATCGAACAACCGGCACAAGGCATCATGATCGTGAAGATCACAGGCGGCGATTCCCGGCCCGCGCAGCGGCCAATTGTCCACCCGTCGGACTCCGATCACGCGTCCGGGATAGAGACTGCGAAAGTGCAAAAAGGCATTATATCCGGCAACACCCGCAATCCCGGTGACCAACAGAGGCAACGGGGGATGGGGCAAGGCGGCGGGTAACATCATGAATTCTTCCCTGGTTCGATTCGTTGATGGTGTCAGAAGTCTGGCATTTCGGGGCGTCGTCGTCAATGTCGCTGACCACGAAACCCCGGTTGCAGCCCCCGAGAATGGTTGCACCCGTCATAATCGATGCACTCCGGTTGCCTTTCGGCAACGTCAGATGTTGACAAAACGCCACATCTTTCCCATTCGCGTGGTAGGCTTCCCAAGACGACTATCGAAGCGGTTTCGAGGTCCTGGGGAAACGGTATCCACGATGACAGTTCGGCGTCCCTCTTTTCCACTCTTGATCGGGATGGTATGGCTGACCGCCGTGCTAGGCGCCGGCTGTGCCCAGTTCCGGCTGCCGGCCATCGATCCGACGGGGGAACGCCTTTTTTTACCGGCCGACCGTTACACGACGTTGGTCACTCCCAGCCTGATCCCCGGGATACCAGAACCGGCTTATCAGGATCCACCACCCGTCCCGCCTTGTGCCACCCCGCCCCCGCCGGCTCCGATCGTTCCCTGGTCGGGCGGAAGTGGATGTGTCTTCGGTCATTGCCGCTGCACGGGGCCCACGTGCAGTGTCGCGGCACCCTCTTGTGGGGTCCAGCCGTCTTGTGGCGTCCACCCGACGTGCGACATCACGGATCCCACGTGTGCGGTGACCTCGCCCTCGTGCGGCATTGCAGCACCGCCGGTTGCGGTAGCGCCTCCCGCTGCGCCGCCCCCGCCGCCGCCCCCCCCCCCGCCGCCGGTCGGTCGGATCTTGGTGGCACCCCATCGTTTGATGGCGCCGGTGGGCAGCGAGGTGATTTTGGTTGCGGGGCTGGTCGGCAGACGTGGTGAATACGAACCCAGGCAGAGGATCGAATGGACCATCGCCCCCGACAGCGTCGGGCATTTGCTGACCACTGCCAGCGATGGTCAGCATCTGGGCCAGATCCTGCATCATGCCTCGCATCGCCGCAGTGGCAGCCAGGCCATCACCTGGACATCGGCCTCGCCGCAAGTCCTGACTCGCGGCACCCCGACGCCGACCGATGATATCAGCATCCTGCGCGGTCAGAGCTGGGTGACGGTCACCAGTCCCTCGGAAGGCACCTCGCACGTGACCGTTCTGGCACCCAAGGCCAAGGATTGGGATCAACGGCGTCAGACGGCGACCATCTACTGGGTGGATGTCCAATGGACGTTCCCCGCGCCGGCCGTGGTCCAGACGAATCAGCCACACACGCTGACGACCTTCGTCCAACGCATGTCAGGCAAACCGCAGGAGGGTTGGACCGTCCGGTACGAACTGCTGCAAGCGGGTGCATCGTTGGGCAGTCAGGGGCAAACAAGCATCGAAGTGTCGACGGACGAAGCGGGCCGAGCCAGCGTGGAATTGATGCCCGTCAGTCGCAGTCAGGCGACGCAGATTGAAATCAAGATCATTCGTCCCTCCGACCCGAACGACGATCTGCCTCGCATGGTCGTGGGCCGAGGCTTCACCACGGTCACTTGGAGCGCCCCCGATCCGCAGGTCACGTTGTACGGCCCGCAGAGCGTTCAGGTAGGCGGCGTGGCCAGTTATCGGGCGGATGTCTCGAATGCGGGAGATGTCGTGGCTCGCGATCTGACGGTCAGCGCGAACATCCCGGCCAACATGAGTTTCCTGCAGAGCGAACCTCCGGCACAAGTCATGGGAGACCGACTGGTTTGGAATCTGGGCAGCTTAGCTCCGACCCAAGGGCGCTCGTTGGCCATTCATCTGCGGCCCGAGCACGAAGGCGACGTGCGTTTTTGCGTCCGAGCCGCCAGCGGCGATTCGACGCAGCAACCGTCGCTGTCTGCCGAAGCATGTGTCCAGACCCGCGTCATCCGTTCGTCGCTGGCGGTTCGATTAAGTGGTCCGGAAACCGCTCGCGTTGGCGAACAGGTAACGATGGAGATCGAGATCACCAACACGGGTCTCGAGCCGTTGACCGGCGTATTGATCCGCAACCGCCTGCCATTCGGCCTGGAACTGGTAGGGCAGCCCGGCAGCGTGATCGAGCGTAGTCTGCCTGACCCGTTGCCTGCTGGCGAGTCTCGAAGGATTGAATTGCCGCTGATCGCACGACAGCCAGGGCGGTTGTGCCAGACGGTCGAGGTCTCTGCGGCAGGCGAGCACACGGCGGTCACCTCGGGCTGTATCGACGTCACGCAACCGTCTGCGCCTATCTCGCCCGAACCGCCAACAACGCCAGCTTTGCCACCGGCAGACCCGAAGCCCAAACCGCAAGCCAGCATGCGAGTAACCATCGAAGGTCCGTTGCAGGCACGCGTGGGTCAGTCGGTCAATTACCTGATGACGATCATCAACGAGGGCGACGTTCCGCTGACGGGCGTGCGGATTGTCAATACTTACGAGCCCAGCCTTTATCCTCAGGAAGCGAGCAAAGGTTTCGATCCGACCGCGTTGCGTCGGGGTGAATTGGTTTGGACCGTTGACCGAATCGAACCGGGTGAGCGTATCGAGCGGGAATCGAAGTACGAGTGTTTACGTGTATCGACGGCCGCCTGGTCCCGCGTCGAGGTCGTGACGGCCGAACAGGTTCGCGGCACCCGCGAGACCACGACTCAGATCCTGCCAGCCGACCGCCCACGCGAGCCAGCCGACCGCCCACGCGAGCCGGCCGACGCCGCTCGTGATGCCGCTGCCGATCAGGTGACCGGAACGCTGCGCGTTTCGATCGCCGATACGCGAGACCCCATTGCCGTGAATGGGACGACCACCTACATCATCGGGATCGAGAACGCCCGCGATGCTTCGGATCGGAACGTCACGTTGACCATTCTGTTGCCGCCCGGGATCGAGTACGTTTCGCTAAAGGGGCCCGTCGCCGCACGACGTTTGAGCGACGATCAGCGGACGATCGAGGTGACGCCGATCGCCGAAGTTCGCGCCAACGAAACGCTCCATCCGTTCTATCTGGAAGCTCGAGGGACTCGCATCGGCAAGCACACCGTCAGGGTTCGAGTGGACAGTTTCCGCTCCGCACAACCGGTCGAAGCCGAAACCGACACGACCGTCACGGTCTCCGGCTAATCCCCGTCGACCGGAAGCCATGAAAACACCCCTCGTCAGGGCTGCATCGACAGTGATGTGGGATGGCGAGTTTCCCAGATTCCTCTTGACGAAAACCTCGTCTCCTGCAACACTCTCGCTCTCGTTTGCCAAGCGATCGATTCGACGGTTTCCCGCGTCGACATCGACCAAGATCTAGAACCATGCCAAGGAGTGGCTGATGCAACGCATTCGATGGATCCTGCTGACCGCGTTTTCCGCTTCGATCTTCGCCGGGTGCGGCGATGCTACCAACCCGGATCGAGCTACTCAATCGGTGCTCCCGTCCTCCGACATGCAGACGGACCTGCCAGCCGACGGGCAGGCCAACATGCGGAGGGGCACTGACGCCGAAGGTGGCAATACAAACTCGCCGAGCGTGGCGGTGGCTCAGTTTTACGAAGCACTACGAACGGGCCAAGACAATAAAATCGCCGCGTTGTTGACCGATAAGGCTCGCGCCGAGACCGCCAATAGCGGTCTGGACATCCAATCGCAAGGGTCGTCCCGGCTAGAGTACGAATTGGGCGAAGTTCAATTCGTGGACGAAGCGATGCAGGGTGCTCATGTCAGGAGCCTGTGGATCGACTTTATGCCCGATGGCGAACGTGTCGGTACCGAGGTGATTTGGGTGCTGCGCAAACAGGCGGATGGCTGGCGTATCGCTGGGATGGCCACGCAAGTGATCGAAGGCGAACTGCCCCTGCTGTTCAACTTCGAAGATCCGGAAGACATGCTTCGCAAAAAAGAGTACGTCGAACAACAGTACCAGTTGGCCGAAGAGGCCATGGAGACCAGAACAGCCAGTCCCGACGACGTTCAGGGGGCTGATCCGGTATATCGGTGAGCCCTTCGATTCGCCAAACCACACCCGGCAGTTCCCAGTTCCGGATGCAGGCGATATAATGCTCATTATGGGGTCGACTATTCCCTCTTGCTGGCCTTTCTCGCTGGAATAAAGCGGCGAAATCATGCCTGATGGGAAAAAAAGGGACGAAAAGACGGTGCGTCTGGTTTCCCCCAGGGAGTTCAGAGGTTAGACTGCTCTTCCAATATCTATGTTTTCCTAAGCTGTAGGGGATGCGAATCACGGCATCGGGCGGCTGGTCACGTCGTCGTTACGCAACATCCGTAGGACAATTCCATGCCTACCGTACTTGTGGTAGATGATTCAAACGAAGAACAGCGTCTTGTTGGGACGTTGCTCGAAAACACCCCCGAATTAGAACTGCAGTTCGCGCGCGACGCGGCAGAAGCGCTGGAGCGGATCAAGAGCCATCCACCGGACTTGATCATCTCGGATCTGTTGATGCCGGGTAGCGACGGGATGGAGCTGTTGTCCGAAATCACTCATGCCGATCCGCTGGTGCCGGTGGTCTTGATCACAAGCAACAGTCACGATGACATGGCCGTCAAAGCGGTCAATTGCGGGGCTCGTGCTTACGTCCCCAAAGCGGCCATGAAAGACGTGTTGCCGGGGATCGTCGAGCGGTTGTTGACGCTGTGTCGCGAGAAACGCGTGTTGACTGGATTCCTGCAGTGTGTCACGGATTCGGAGAGCACGTTCATCGTCCACGATAACGACACGCAGTTGATCAGCCATCTGTTGGAATATGCCAGTGGTTGCATGCGCGATGCGGAGGTCTGCGAAGAAGGGATGGAAGATCTGGTATGCTTGGGGCTGGAAGAAGCGTTGCGGAACGCGATCCACCACGGGAACCTGGAGCTGAGTTCCGAGTTGCGCGAGATGGAAGACGACAACTTGTATAACCAGGCGATGGAAGAACGTCGCAGTACGCCGCCGTACCGCGATCGCAAGGTTTATGTGAAACTGAGTTTTTCTGACGAGGGCGCGAAGTTCGTGATCCGGGACGAAGGCCCCGGGTTTGACCCCTCGAAATTGCCCGATCCCACATCTCCCGAGAATCTGGAAGCGGTCTGTGGACGCGGCGTGTGGTTGATGCGGTCGCTAATGGACGAGGTGCTGTACAACGACCAGGGCAACGAAGTGACGTTGATTAAAAAGTCCAAGGCAGCGGTTTCCGAGTCAGAATAGGGTTCGAACGTTGATCCTGCTTCGCTAAAGATCATGCCTGCCAATCTCACGCAACAGTATCTCAAAGCCGAAGCCGAATATCGCCGCGCCGGCACGCCGGAAGAAGAGCTGGACTGCCTGCAGGTGATGCTCCGCGAATTGCCCAAGCACAAGGGCACCGACAAGCTGAATGCGGAGCTGAAGCAGAAGATCAGTAAGATCAAAAAGGAATTGCAGCAGCCGCAACCGAAGGGCAAACGGAGCGGGCTGCGGATCATGCGTCAGGGAGCCGGGCGGGCAGTGATCATCGGTGGCCCCAACGCCGGTAAGAGCCAGTTGCTGCGCAGTTTGACACGAGCCACACCCGAGGTGGCTCCGTATCCGTTCACCACGACCGAACCGACGCCCGGGATGATGCCCTGGGAAGACGTGATGGTCCAGTTGATCGACACCCCGCCGATCACCGCCGATTACTTCGAGCCCGTGACGCAGGGTTTGATCCGCGGAGCGGATCTGGTGCTGCTGATGGTCGATGTGGGGATGGATGACGGCATCGATGCGTTGCAAGCCGTGCTGGACCACCTGGTATCGACCAAGACCCGCTTGGCTCGACGTTCCTCGTTGGACGAAAACGACATCGGCGTCTCGTACACGCAAACCTTGTTGATCCCCAACAAGATCGATCTCCCTGAATCCGACGAGCGTCTGGACTGGATGCACGAGTGCTGTCCTCTCGATCTTCCGGAGTATCCGGTTTCGGCAGCCCACGGGACGGGGCTGGAGACGCTGCGCGACGCGATCTACCAACCGCTGGACGTCGTGCGGGTCTACACCAAACTGCCCTCGGCGAAAGAACCGGACTTCGATCGCCCGTTTACCATTGAACGGGGCGGAACGCTGATGGAAATCGCCGAACTGATCCACAAAGATTTCGCCAAGAACTTGAAGTTCGCGCGGGTCTGGGGCAGTGCCGTGCACGATGGAACCCAAGTCAAAGGCGACTACGTGCTGCACGACAAAGACGTCGTCGAGCTGCATGTCGCGTAACGGTCGATGGCATGCTATGCTAGGATCTTCGTGTCGGCAGATACGTTTCTGATCGATGGCGACCTTTTTTGACCAGGGATCTTTCGAGGAGGGTATTGCGATGAAACGCTGGGGTTGGTTTTCTGGTGGAATCGTTTCCGGACTCGTGCTGGCGATGGCCTTCGGCTTTTCCCAATCGGGCCATTTCGATCCTGCGGCGCTGAAACGGACGGCGACGTTTTCCGGCCAGCCGGTGCGCTCGGATGACGACGGCAAGCTGGGGATCATTGTTTTCGGGGCACATCCCGATGATTGCGAGATCCGTGCTGGCGGAGCATCGATCCTGTGGTCGGATCGGGGACATCATGTCAAGCTGGTTTCGATGACCAACGGCGATATCGGGCATTGGCAGATGGCCGGTGGTCCGCTGGCGCTGCGCCGCAATGAGGAAGTCCAACGGGCGGCAGAGATCCTGGGCACGACCACCGAAGTGCTGGACATCCACGATGGGGAACTGGAACCGACGTTGGAGAACCGCAAACTGATGACCCGGTTGATCCGGCAATGGAACGCCGATGTGGTGATCGGGCATCGACCGAACGATTATCATCCCGACCATCGTTACACGGGCATCCTGATGCAGGATTGTGCCTATATGGTCGGCGTCCCGTTCCTGTGCCCCGATGTGCCCCATATGACCAAAACGCCCGTTTTTCTTTTTTCGTTCGATAATTTCCAGACGCCGACGCCGTTTCGTCCGGACATCGTGGTATCGATCGATGACGTGATGGAACAGAAATTGGATGCACTGGCGACTATGGAGTCCCAGTTCATCGAGGGCGGCGCGACCGGCGGACCGCATCGCATCCCGGCGAACGAAGAGGAACGAGCCAAGGCGTTCGAACGCATGCGCGAAGGATTTCGCCGCCGTGCCGCCCATGTTGCCAACTTGGGACGTGAGAAACTGATCGAGCTGTATGGCCAGGAGGCTGGACAGCAGGTGAAGTATGCCGAGGCGTTTGAGATCTGCGAATATGGCCGCCAACCGGACGCCGCGGAGATCCGACGGCTGTTCCCCTTCCTGCCGCAACCGTAGGTCTTCACAGCCAATATTCGATGTACCCCAAGACATCTCCACCTTTGTCAGCCAGGAGATCGATGCGATGATCCGAATGGGAAATCGACGTGATTTTCTCCGAGCCACCAGCGGCGCGACGGCCGGATTCTTGATTCTGAGAAACAGCCGTTCGGCACGAGCCTATACCGCAAACGAAAAACTGGCCGTGGCCGTGGTCGGGGTCGGAGGGATGGGGGCCGTGAATCTAAGTCTGATCGCCGGGGAAAATGTCCAAATTCA
>REEF01000417.1 GCA_007695205.1 Planctomycetaceae bacterium | reverse complement strand
ACACCTCGATTTGTTTGGTCCGACCCCGCACGGCTCGGGGAGCCATGCTCCTTTGTTTGCGGCCGGAGGCCACGATAGGAGCCGAGGCTATTTTTGAGGCTTTTTGATGCGGTTGTCTCGGATGTATTTGATCTTGCCACCGCTGTCCGTTTTCCGTTCCAAGGTTTCGAACAACTGCGTGGCGTTGATCAACAGGCTGAGTTTCGCGTAGCCATAGTTGCGAGGATCGAAATCCGCGGACAGGTTGGCGATGTACGTGCCGACCACCGACAGATTGGCCCATCCATCGTCGTCTGCCGCCGACGATGCGGCGTTGCGCAGCAATTGGACCAGCCGGGTGTCCTGTCGGAGTTCTTTGGTGCTTTTTTTCGGCACCGGTTTGGCCCGTTCGCTGCCGCTGCCTTCCTCGGCACCGTCGCTGTCCGAATCGTCGGTCAGGATCTCGCTGTAGATAAAGCGATCGCACGCGCTGACAAAGGCCCGAGGCGTTTTCTGCTCGCCAACCCCGTAGACGGTCATCCCGGATTCGCGCAGCCGGGTGGCCAGACGCGTGAAGTCGCTGTCGCTGGAGACCAGGCAAAAGGCCTGCAGTCGTTCGGAGTACAACAGATCCATGGCGTCGATGATCATTGCCGAATCCGTGGCGTTCTTGCCGCTGGTATAGGCGAACTGTTGGATCGGTTGGATCGCGTGTTCGTTCAGCACTTCTTTCCAGCTTCGAAGCCGTTGGGTCGTCCAGTCCCCGTAGGCGCGTTTGACGCTGGTGATGCCGTACTTGGCGATCTCCGTCAGCACGGGTCCGATCACCGCGGATTGGGCGTTGTCTGCATCGATCAACACACCGATCCGCGGTTGTTGCATGTCTTGTGCCATGACGTAGGTTGCCTAACTTCGCTTAGCGACTTCGGATTTCATGAACGCTAACCCGTCGCGTGCCAGTTGGGCTTCGCTCTGGAACATGCGACGCCAGATCTTCGTAGCGGCGGCCAGTTCGGGCAGAGCCAGGCCGAACGCTTCGATCATGTACCAGCCATCGTATCCGATCGCGTGCAGCGTATCGAAGTTCTCGTCCCAGCGGACGTTGCCCGCCCCTGGGGTGCTGCGATCGTTTTCCGAGATATGCACGTGGCACAGCACATCGGCACAAGCGTGGATAGCGTCGGGGATGCTTTTCTCTTCAATATTTGCGTGGAACGTATCGTACATCGCACGGCAATGGGGATGCCCTACCTCGCGTACAAAGCGAGCCGAATCGGCGTGGGTGTTCAGCAGATAGCATTCGAAGCGGTTCAGGCACTCGACCCCCAGCATCACGCCGGCCTGACCGGCATGTTCGGCCACCTGCTGCATGCTCTCGACACCCCATTGCCATTCGTCGCTGCTGGGTCCCAGGCCCGTGAAGTGGCCCAAGGCGGAATGATAGGGACCGACCAACGTCGTGGCACCAGCCGCCTGGCAGCAATCCAAGGCTCGCTTGTTGTTCTGGACGCCCAGCGCCCGCACTGCCGGATCGGGACCGATCGGATTGTCCTCGACTCCTCGCACCGTGACCGCTGTCCGTTCCAGGCCCAGGTCGTCCAGTCGTCGTCCCCAGGCTGCGTAATCCAGGTCCAGGTTGAACAACGGCAACTCGACACCGTCGTAACCCATTTCCTTCAACGACTGCAGTACGGGCAGCATCGATTCGCTCAACTCGCCGGTCCAAAGCAACAGATTCATACCAAACTTCATGACAGGGCTCCTCCTGGGAGATCAGATGGTGAGGGCGTACCGAGTTCCGGCGTCAGCAATTCATCGCATCGTGCCCGGACCCGGCTACGAGCCTGGGGTAAAAACTCCAAGACAGTTGAGGGCAACGGCGTCAACTTGACTCGCCGCATCACGTGATTCAAACGCCCTAGCAGTTTCGCATCATCCGGATAGTCATACAAGAACCGCTCGGACAAAAATCGAGGAATGAACGCGGCCAGGGTATCCGAACGGCGGCTGGCCATGCGATTGACCGCGTCGCTAAGCACGCGAGCATCGATAGTTTCGAACGCCGCATAGTACGCGTCCAACCGCTCGGGCTGCTGTTCGATAAGCACGGCATCCAGCAGGATCTCGACCAGAATGTGGCCCAGGAAGCTGGGACGATAGCTATCGTCTTCGGGAAGCACGGCCCGCAGGTCTCGGGTGAACTGCAAGCTGAGTTCGGCAAAAGCGCGTGTCTGGTGGAACCAGCGGTCGTCATCCAGATGTTGCAGGATCCCGGCAGCGACCTCGGCACACAGGACATCCGGTTGGTCCAGAAACGTCTGAGCATGACGACGGCGCACCCGCATCCGACGATCGACAACGCTTAACAAGTCGGGAATGGCAGTTCCGGCCAAGAAGTAGGGTCGGTGCAGGTGGTCCCGGCCGTGAGCGAAATAGTTCATAGGCTTGCAGTCAGCGGTGGCACTCGAGCTCACGGCCCCCTGCGGATTCGAGGGGACTTGTCACGACTTGCCGTTGGGCAACTGACGGACGATGACCGATGCATTGTGTCCTCCGAAACCAAAGCTGTTGCTCATCGCCACCGGGATGCGACACTCACACGGCTGGTTTGGGGTGTAGTCCAGATCGCAATCCGGATCAGGATTGTCCAGGTTGATGGTGGGCGTGATGACGCTCCGTTCCATGCTTTTGATCGTGACCAGCAACTCGATTCCGCCGCTGGCGCCCAACGTATGGCCCAACTGACTCTTGGTGCTTGAGATTTTCAAGTGTCGTGCGTGCTGGCCAAAGACGGTTTTGACAGCCAGCGTTTCGGCCTTGTCCCCCAGCGGCGTGCTGGTTCCGTGGGCATTGATATAAGCGATGTCTTCAGGGTTGATCCGGCTATTGCGGAGGGCATTGCTCATGGCTTTGGCGGCCCCATGTCCTTTTTCGTCCGGTTGCGTGATATGGCCAGCATCCCCACTGGCCCCGAAACCGATCAATTCGGCATAGATTTTCGCACCGCGTGCTTTGGCATGCTGCAATTCCTCGAGGACCAGCAACCCAGCCCCTTCGGAGATCACGAACCCGCTGCGGTCGGCATCGAACGGCCGGCTGGCTTGCCCAGGATCTCCATCGCGAGTCGTCAGGGCTTTCATATTCTGAAAACCGCTGACTCCCATCGGTGTCACGGCGGCCTCCGTGCCCCCGGTGATCATCACATCGGCTTCATCGTACTGGATGGTCTTCATCGCATCGCCGATCGCGTTGGTAGCGCTAGCGCACGCCGTGGCGACCGTGTAATTGGGACCTCGTATGCCGTATCGGATCGACAGATTACCGCCTGCGGCGTTCAGCATCAGCTTGGGGATCGTCAGCGGCGAGACGCGGTCGGGGCCTTTGTGCAACAGCCGCTCGATCTGCGTTTCGATTTCCTGCAATCCGCCGATCCCCGAGCCCAAGATCACGCCGCAACGAAACGAATCCTCGCGGGAAAGATCCAATCCGGAATCATAGATGGCATCGACACCGGCCACCAGCGCGAACTGGGAGAATCGGTCCAGCCGCTTGATCTCCTTCCTGTCGATATAGTCGCCGGCATCCCAATCATAGATATCCCCGGCGAATTTCACCTTGAAGTTGGTACAGTCGAACAAACGCAAAGGATGAATGCCGCTTTCTCCGGCGCACAGACGATCGAACAGATCGTCTACCTTACAACTGAGCGACGTGACGACGCCCATCCCAGTCACTACGACGCGACGTTTCATGCCTTTGCCATCCGTGCTTCAAGAATTCTGCGTCTGTTCGATGTAATCGATCGCCTGTCCGACCGTCTCGATTTTCTCGGCCGCATCGTCAGGGATGTTGATATCGAACTCTTCTTCCAACTCCATCACCAACTCGACGGTATCCAGCGAGTCGGCTCCCAAGTCGTTGATGAAGTGGGTTTCCGGCTTAACCTTCTCACGATCGACGCCCAGTTGCTCGGAAACAATGTCGATCACTCGTTCTGAGACTGATGCCACCTCGATACTCCTTACCTCAATAGTATGTGAAACGCCACAAGATAGAAAACTTTTACCGTCCAGGTCAAGCCCGAAATCGCGGTACACCCGCCCAATCAGGCGGTCAGACCTCCGTCGACGACCAGTACCTGGCCGGTCACATAGGATGCTGCGGGGCTGGCCAGAAACACGACCACCGCAGCCACTTCCTCCGGTCGTCCCAGCCGCTTGGTGGGAATCCGCTTCTTTGTTTCGGCGATGACTAGATCGCCCATTGCCTGGGTCATATCGCTTTCGATGAACCCCGGCGCTACGCAGTTTACCGTGACTTTGCGTCCGGCCAATTCGCGGCTAAGACTGCGAGTGAATCCCATCAACCCGGCCTTGGAAGCCGAGTAGTTCGTTTGCCCATGGGTGCCCATGATCCCCGAGACGCTGGAGACGTTAATGATTCGACCATAACGGGCTCGCATCATGTGCTGCGAAACGGCTCGAGCAAAAAGGAACGTGCCCGTCAGATTGGTCGTCAGCACCTCGTCCCACTGCTCGTCCGTCATCCGGGGCAGCAAGGTGTCTCGTGTCACCCCGGCATTGTTCACCAGGATATCCAACCGGCCCCATTGATCGGCGATTTCGTCGACCAACTTCGCGACCGATGGCCGATCTTTGACATCGCAAGCCATCGCCGAAGCCTGACCGCCCAACTCCTCGATCTCTCCGATGGTCTCGTCCAGCTTGCTTTGGTCGCGAGCCACGCAGGCCA
Source organism: Planctomycetaceae bacterium (assembly GCA_007695205.1). Classification (GTDB taxonomy): domain Bacteria; phylum Planctomycetota; class Planctomycetia; order Pirellulales; family Pirellulaceae; genus SKKK01. Next base: position 5,315 of record REEF01000417.1, on the reverse strand, counting down.
CTCGAGCCCCGTTGGATGCCAGATCGATCGCGATGGCCTTTCCCAAGCCGCGGGAGGCCCCGGTTACGATCGCCACCTGCCCCGCGAGGGACGCTGCCAGCGGTTTGACCGTTTGTTCTTCCTTGTCACTCATCGTCTACCCTTCCTCCTGTCGACGGAGACCGCCATGGTCGCGACATCCCGTCGCGACTCAACACTCGACGTTCTCGCAACTGACTTTGCGGTCCAGACGACGCAACAGGCCTCGCAGAACCCGGCCCGGCCCCATCTCATAGAACCCGTCAAAGCCTTCGCGAAGCATCCGAGCCATCGATTCCTCCCAGCGAACGGGCGAAACCACTTGCTGCACGAGCAATTGCCGGATCTCTTCCGGATCGTCATGAGCACAGGCGTCCACGTTGGAGATGACAGGAATCCGCGGCTTGGACAGCGGAACATCCGCCAAGGCACTGACCAATCGACTGGTAGCCGATTGCATGATGGGCGTGTGAAACGCGCCGGCGACCGCCAATGGTACCACCTTCATCGCCCCAGCCTCGGTGGCCGCGTCCGCAATGCGTTCGCACGCGGCGTTATGCCCTGATACGGCGATATTGCCAGGACACAGATAGTTGGCTGGCTGCAGCACCTCGCCCGGTTGCCGCACTTGATCGCACAGAGCCTGGACCTGGTCGGCGTCCAAGCCCAAAATACTGACCATTCCGCTGGGCGTCTCGTCCGAAGCAGCTTGCATCGCCTCGCCACGCTGCTGAACCACCCGCAACGCCACCTCGAATTCCATCACGCCGGCAAAGACCAACGCCGTGTACTCGCCCAGACTGAGTCCGGCTGCACCCTCGCATTGTTTGACGACTTCAGGAGCCCGCTGGCGCAACGCCTCCAACGCAGCCAAGCTGGTGACAAATAATGCCGGCTGACTGTAAACTGTGGAATCCAATTCTTCGTCGGGATCCTCGAAGCAGACTTCGGCCAAATCGTACCCCAAGATCGCAGATGCACGATCGTACAGCGATCGTGCCGCCGGCAGGGTTTCGGCTAGCTGGCGGCCCATGCCCACTGTCTGGGCTCCCTGGCCTGGAAATAGGAAGGCTGTTTTTCCCAACGCTTAATCCTCGCTGCTTTCAACGACCACGCGGCCCATATAGGTGCCACATTTCGGGCAGACCACATGCGTTGGAACCGCCGTACTGCATTTGGGACAGTAGGTCAGTTCCTTCGGCGTGCGGCTATGATGCGAGCGGCGTTTGCCAGAGCGGGAATTGGAATGTTTTCTTTTTGGTACTGCCATGATGGTTTTTCTCGACTCGTAATAACGGCTAAAGCGGTGCTTGGCATGGTTCCAACACCGGTCTTAAATCGCTGGTTTTGCGGGGAAAGCGTCATAGTAAGAACCGCAGCACAGACTGTCAACGCCGCATGACCCCGTTTTGCCGGTTCTCGAAAGCGCTTGGAACTATTTTGGAAGAGCCGTTTACCGGAGGTCGTTCGGTCTGCTGTGAGCATCTGACCAAAAACCTCCGTATTCACTCTGTTATAACGGGCGGTGGCTGAGCAACCCAAGGGAAGGTTGCGACCGCGTCAGAACTGCCCTTTTGGTGGAATCGTGGCGGGATAGCCTCCTTCACGAAACGTCGGGGTCGACTCCCGCTGCACGCAACTGAGCGATCAGCCGTTCGGCCCGCTGCCGCTCCTGCTCTGCCCGCTGCCGTTCTTGTTCGGCTCGCTGTTGCTCCTGATCGGCTCGCTGTTGCTCCTGATCGGCTCGCTGTTGCTCTTTTTCGGCTCGCTGATAAGCCAGTTCCGCCTCCGTGGCCATCTCTACGTAAGTGACCAGCGGACGGCCATCGGGCCGCAGGATCTGCATTTCTTCCTCAGACAGGTCAAAAGACACCCCCAGTCGCGGGCTGGTCCAACCATCGATGTGTTCGATCTCCTGCAGTTCGCCGTCCTGACGGAGCCAGCCTTCGAGCCGTTGTGTGTCCGGATCGAACAAATAGTATTCTTCGACGCCATACCTGTCGTAGAAGCGGAACTTATGGACGATATCCGCCGGTCGATTCCTCGGCGAAAGGATCTCGAAGACGACTTGCGGAGCGATGCCGTCTTCGTCCCATTGCCGATAAGACCTCCGATCCCCCTTGGGGCGGCCGAACGCCACCATGACATCGGGCGCCGCGCACAGCTTGTTGTTGCCTTCCACCGGATACCAAAGCAAGTCCCCTGCGACAAACACGTTGGGATCATGGCGAAACAAGGTGTCCAAACCGCCGTGAATCTTGACGATCCAACGGAACTGCAGGGTATTGTCCGCCATCGGTTTTCCATCGCTTTCCGGATAAACGATGTCGGTGCGTCGTTGTTCGATCGTTTGCGTGCTCATGGGATTATCCCGATTGTCAAAATCATGGTTCCGAGCCTTGCAAGATGTCGCGGGGACCTGTCGAGCTGGGCGCGGCGGTTGGTGTGCGAACCCAATCATCGACGATGGCTCGTTTTTCTTCTTCGGTGCCGGTAAGCAAGGTGGATGCGGTTTGTTCGTCGCCCAGCAGTTGCTGGTAGGCGACGGTCAAGTGATCGTCTTGCACCAACCCGCAGGAATGGTACAAGCGGGCTTCGGTCAGAGCGGCCAACGGATCGTCCCCGGATGGTTGCTTGATCAGCGCTCGCAACCGCGTCAACACTTGTTCGGGGGTCAGCTCGGGCAACGGACCCAACCGCCAGTTTTGATCCACATATTCGAACAAGGCCTTCAGCGTCGTATCGACGCCGTCCGGCTTTCCTTCGGCTCGGTTCCGCTGGACCGCGATGTTGTTCAGCGGTCGCGTGCTGAACATTTCCTTGCCCGTGCCGACGTCGAAGATCGCCAAACTGGTTTCGTTGGTGACCAGTCCGACGCGAGGATTCAGCTTGATCGAGATTCTAAACACGCACAGCACATCGACGCCTGCTTCTTTGGCCTTGGCCACCAGTTCCCTCGAACTGCCGATGGCGGCAATCAGGGTCACTCCCGGAAGAACACTTCGCGGCCCTTGCGCACCGCCCGCGCGGGCACCGGCACCGGCTCCACCTCCCATCCCAGCGCCCAAATTCATTCCCATGCCCATTCCGCCGGGCATCTGCCCCCCTTCCGAGCCATATTCAGCTCCGTATTCGTCGTATCCTGAACCGTAACCGCTCGTTGTGCCTTGAGCGGGCGCACCGGAGGTCTGCAGCACTTGGCCATAATCGCCTCGTTTTAGCCGAACCATGAACTGTTCTACGATCGTCTCACCCAATTCCCCGGTGAGCTGCCGGACCGGCTGAGGCAGAGGGACATTCCCGCCACCCGCAGCGCCTGCATGTCCGGGTCCGCCCATTTCCGAGCCTTCCATGGCGCCCGGACCGACAGCGGCTCGCCCCGGTTTTCCCCCGATGTTCTGCTGTGTGCCGATCGGGAAGATACTTCCCGCATAATTACGTGGCGGAGTAAACTCGATGCCCACCCCCCAACGGACCGCAAAAGCTGGCCGCCGAACGTGCGAGTTGAATCCCATCTGGTCCAGCAGTTCCTTGGCCTGCTCGGCGTCCGCCGTCACGGCATGCGCCATCAGGTAGCGGATGGCCTGGGTATCGTCGCCCTGCTGAAATGCCCGCTGAGCGTGATCCGCGTACGTCAAGGGCTTGGCGGCACCCCGCCCGCCGTACGTTCCGCTGGGATCGTAGGAGCCCGACGGATCCTGCGGCATGTATTGTCCCGTGCCCAAACCACCTGGCTGGCCGTCTCGCATGTAGCTCTCTTCATATCCCTCTTCATAACCCTCCTCGTATTCCTCTTCAACGTGGCGTCCTTCGTAGCCCTCTTCCATGTAACTCGAGTCATAGCCACCGACCCCCGTATCCATCGCGCCAGGATCCATATAGGCCGGAGATTCTTCACCCATCGGTGGAATTCCCGTGTCCACGGTACCCGGTACGGGGGTCCCAGTACCGGGTGCGCCGGCGCCAGGTGCCATGGCGCCCGGAGCGGTGACCGGGGGTGGGCCACCTCCGCTATCGGCCGTCATCGTAGCGGACGATGCGTCCGTAGAACCCTCCGTGGATTCCTCGTAGTATTCCATCGATTCATCCATCGTGTCCGTCGAGGCCACCTGGCCGTCCGGCGTAGCATCTCCGCCACCACAACCGGCACCCAGGAAGCAAACACAACCAGCACACATCCACGCGGTCAAAGAGTAGCGACTCATGTCAGGCACCTCGAACGTAAGGAGGGAAGGGACGGTGAGCGGATCCTCAACGCCACCATTTATGCATTATGCCACTAAAGGATCAAGCTGTCGAGTTTCCTGAGGCAAGAAATTTCCCACGTCCCTTAGATTGGACAAGAACGTCGTAGAAAGGTGCCACAACGCGTAATGTTCCGCCCAGTTCGGCCCATTCGGTTGGCCCGTTTACAAACGGTCAAGGGTCGTTTACCCTGCTGACTTCAGCTAGCGTACATCTTTGGAGAATGGCCCGATGAGCAATCAAGTCAAATTCCTGTTGAACGAAGATCAGATCCCCAAGGCGTGGTACAACATCCAGGCCGACCTACCCGAACCGGCACCGGCCGTGCTTCATCCGGGTACTGGCCAGCCGATCGGTCCCGAGGATTTGGCCGCCATTTTTCCCATGGCATTGATCGAGCAGGAGGTTTCCACCGAGCGGGAGATCGAGATCCCGGAACCAGTCCGCGAGATCTACCGCCAATGGCGCCCCTCGCCCCTGTACCGAGCTCGGCGCCTGGAAAAAGCGCTCGATACGCCGGCTCGAATTTATTACAAATACGAGGGGGTCAGCCCCACCGGTTCGCATAAGCCGAATACGGCCATTGCCCAGGCCTACTATAACATGCTGGCGGGCGTCAAACGGCTGTCGACAGAAACGGGGGCTGGGCAGTGGGGTTCGTCGCTGGCCATGGCCTGCTCGGCGTTCGGGCTAGAGTGCAAAGTGTACATGGTGCGAGTCAGTTTCGATCAGAAACCGTACCGCAAGGCGTTGATGCAGACGTTTGGCGCGGAGGTGACGCCCAGCCCCAGCGAGGAGACGGAGTCGGGTCGCGCGATCCTGGCCATGGATCCCAACTCGCCAGGCTCGCTGGGCATCGCGATTTCCGAGGCGGTCGAGATCGCGGCTCAGAGCGATTCGACCAACTACGCTTTGGGCAGTGTGTTGAACCATGTGATGCTCCACCAGACCGTGATCGGGCTGGAGAGCATGAAGCAGATGGAGTTGGCGGGCGACGAACCCGATATCCTGGTGGGTTGTACAGGAGGCGGATCGAATTTCGCGGGCATCGC
>REEF01000711.1 GCA_007695205.1 Planctomycetaceae bacterium | reverse complement strand
AGTCAAGTCATGTGTTCGAAACGCTCTTTGGCTCGTACGCGGTGTTCGAGCCTCTGCCGACCGGCGTTCACGCTGGTCGAACTTCTTGTAGTGATTGCGATCATCGGGGTCTTGGTCGCACTGCTTTTGCCCGCAGTCCAGGCCGCTCGCGAAGCTGCCCGGCGATCCCAGTGTGTCAACAACCTGAAGCAGCTAGGTTTGGCGACGCACAACTACCACGACGTTTTTGGGGCGATGCCAGCTCGAAAAGGTGGAACTACCGCACCGTTCATCGACATCAACGGTGACAACCGCTCAAACAGCAATGGCGGTCGGCTTTCTGCCTTTGTGGTGTTGCTGCCGTTCTACGAGCAGGCGGCGATGTACGATCAGATCAAAGCTGGCGGCGGGACCCCGAATTCCGCTCCACATGGTCGGGCGCCATGGCAGGGCTGGTCCCCGTGGAATGTTGCTCCTACCATGTTGACCTGTCCTTCGGATTACGGGCTGGTGTCCACTCGTCAAAACAGCTACGCATTCTGCCTCGGTGATCAGACCGACAACCTGACCACTTCCACCCCGGCCAACTATCGTGGCATTTTTGGGATGTGGACGAGATTCGCCGACGTTCGCGACGGGACGAGCAATACGATCATGATGAGTGAGCGGGTTCGCTCGGGCGTCAACGCTGCGGGTCAGACAACGACTGTCCGCAGTCATGCGAACCGTCTGTTTATCGCCCAGGATGTGACGGGAATCAATTCGCAACCCAACCTGTGCTACACTCAAACGGACGGGAACTACTACAGATCCGGAATTCTGGTCAAGGGCTACTGGGGATTATTCTGGACGGATGGCCAAGCTGAACGCGTCGGCTTCACGACGGTGCTTCCTCCCAATGCGCCTTCGTGCACTGTCGGTACCGGTGCCGACGCCGCGCTTGGCGTCCTGCCACCGTCCAGCGGCCATCCGGGGGGCGTGAATGTCCTATTTGCGGACGGATCGGTGTCGTTCATCTCGGACACGATCAACACCGGCGACCTGAGCACGGGCACGGCTGGCAACTATGGCGGTGCCAGCCGATACGGTGTCTGGGGCGCCTTGGGCTCGAAGGCAGGCGGTGAGTCGGTTTCGATGCCGTAGGCCGTCTCCAGGTTCCCCCAAGCATTTCCGCAGCACGGCGCTGGACGTTGCCGGCGCCGTGCTGCCCTTTTTCTCTGCCATTGGTGTTTTCAGGTTACCTCTTTCGGAATGACGTGGATGATGAACAAATGGATCAAAAGCGGAGGCGCGTGCCTCTTGATGGCTGCACTGGCTCTGACGATCGGATGCGGCAAGTCAGGGCCCCCGAGGCCGAAGACCTATCCGGTCAGCGGGACGGTGACTTACAAAGGCGAGCCCGTGGGCGACGCGAACCTGAACTTTCAGCTTGCCGACGGTTCGGCCTTCTCGATGGCAAAGACCGATGCGGCGGGCAAGTACGCGCTGATGACGTACGAGCCGGGAGACGGGGCACTGCCCGGTGAGTACAAAGTGGGGATCACGAAATACGAGATGTCGACGGTCACAGGCAGCGGTCCGGAGGCCCCGGATTACGAGCCGCCCGAAGGTGACGTTGCGGCTCCCGCTAAGAATCTCCTGCCGACGAAATACTCGAATCCGCAAACCTCCGGATTGACAGCTACCATCACCGAAGGCACCAATACGTGCCATTTCGATTTGATCGACTGACGTGCCGGCCCGGTTCGGTAACCCATGTTCAGAGACCAGGGCACACGTCTGGTGGTGTGATTCCAGCAGGCGTTCGTCTGGCTTCGTGACTGCGGCTGAATTTGGTGCCTGTCACCTTTTCCGGACTCTCACGGCGCCGGAACCAGTTCTTCGCCGCTGACGGGCATCGTCAAGGTGGGCTCGCCGGCCAGCAGTCCGTGCTTCACAAGGAACTTGTCCGCTTCGATGAGGGTGACGGTGCGCCACGGTTCCCTGTTGAAGAATCCGTGGTTCTGCCCTTCCGCGATCCGGAGCTCGATGCCCTTCGCGCCGAGTTCCTTCCATTTCGCGTGGGCCGTGTCCCAGCCCGGCTTCCATCTGTCCTGATCGCCGAAGAAGACGATAGCGGGTGGCAGATCGGCCCTCATGTGGCGCAGGATGTCGATCTCGGGATCCTCGCCGTCAGCGGGCGAAAACGCGGGGTTGAACCACAGGTAGGCGACGACATGGGTGTCGATGTCCTTCGGGTCGGCGGGGTCGTTGAGTCCTGGATTCATGGTGGCCAGCGCGCTGATGTGGCCGCCCGCGCTGCCGCCGCCGGTGATGATGCGGTCGGGGTCGACGCCAAGTTCGCCGGCGTTCTGCTTGAACCAGCGGATCGCGCTCTTCGCGTCCGTGACACACACGCGCTTGTGCGAATCGCCGGCGGGCAACGTGGCGCGGGCGGGCTTGTCGAGCATCTGATATTCCGCCGTGGCGCAGACCAGCCCGCGGCTGGCAAAGTAGGCGCAAGCCGCGCGGAATTGGGCCAGCGTGCCGCCGGTCCAGCCGCCGCCGTGGAAGAGGATCATGCCGGGCACCTGCGATTTCGCGGGGACGTGGTCCGGCGGGAAAAAAATCTCCATCCGGCGTTCCTGCCCGGCCGAGGTCTTGTAAGGATAAGGCTTGCCGATGGGGCCGTCGAATCTGTCTTGGGCGCGTGATTCGGCAGCGAGCAAGGCGGCGTAGAGGGCGATGAGCAGCAGGGTGATGGTTTTTTTCATGGTGTTTCCCATTCTTCTGATGGTTTGCCGCTCATTCGCGGCGTTTGCCTGCAGCGGGTTTTTGGTCCCACGGGTTCGGGGCTCTCGGTTCGTAAAGGGGGCGGGCGTCGTGGTCAGGCAGGGAATCCACCACGGCCTGGAACTTCCGCAACGCGGCCTGTTGCGCCTCGCCAAGGTCGCCCCGGACGAGGTTCGTTTCCTCCCATGGGTCTTCCGCCAAGTCGTGCAGGCGATCTATCTTTTTCTCGTGGGTCACCCAAACCTTGAACCTCTTGTCACGAATCACGCGGCTGGCGAAATCCTCGATCCCCCGGACTCCCTGTTCATCGAGTTTCGCGGGGCCATGCCCCAGCGCCATGATCCACTCACGCCCGGAATCCTGGGCTTTTCCGAGCATGACCGGGGCGATCGAAACGCCGTCCACTTCCAGGTCATCGGGCACCTTGCCGCCGGCCAGGTCGACAAAGGTCGGCAGCAGATCGGTGAAGTCGGTCAGGGCGTCCGTTTCCACCCCGGCCGGAACCAGACCCGGCGCGTTTACGATGAAGGGCTGGCAAACCCCGGCTTCCGACTTCTGGCCTTTGGCGCCCTGGACCTTGCGCCCGTTGATGGTGCCGGTGATGCCCCGGGTCGATCCGTTGTCGGTGGTGAAGATGATGATGGTGCGCTCCCGTAGGCCGAGTTCGTCGAGCGCAGACGCCAGCCGCCCGACCTGCTTGTCCACGTATCGGACCATGGCCTTGTGTCTCTCCAGCGGCGTCTTGGCCTCGGGTTCGTCCGGGGTGGCGACCAGGGGCGTATGCGGGAGTGCCATGGCGTGATACAGGAACATGGGTTCGTCCCGGTGCCGTTTCATGAAACCGATGAGATGATCGGTGTAGAGATCCGAGCCGAATTTGCCCTCGCGAGTTCCGCTGCCCTGCGGGGTGTTGACATAGGGATCGGCGTAGCGGTTGGCGCTGGGCGGGTTGCCCGTCTCGTAACCAGTCCACATCAGCCAATCGTCGAAGCCGTGTTTTTTCATGGCCTGCGGCTCGATCCGAAAATCGTTGATCTGCCATTTCCCGACCGCAGTGGTGACGTAGCCCGCGTCTTTCAGCAACCGGGCGACGGTCGTGTTGTGTTTGTGTTTCCAGTCGAAATACCCGACGCCCCAGCGGGGGACATCCCAGTGATTCACCCAGCCGTTGCGCCAGGGATACGTGCCGGTCAGCAGGGCGACGCGCGAGGGTGTGCACTGTGGCATCGAGTAGGCGTTGTTGAACTTCATTCCGCCGGCTGCCAGCGCGTCCAAGTTCGGCGTGCTGATGTCCTCTGCGCCGTAGCAACTGATCCATTCCTTGCCAAGGTCATCGGCCAGGATGAACAGGATGTTGGGCCTGTGCTGCTCCGCTGCGGGAATCGAGGCGGCTAGCCCAAGGGCGAGGGTGGCTGCGATCGTCGTCAACGTTGTTCTCATGGTGTGTTCTTTCTTGGATTGACAACTGACGATCGTTGATCGTTGATTGATGATGGTTGACCCCATGGTTGCATAAAAAGTAGGACGGATTGGCAATCCGTCCGTGACAGACCAATGCGAAACCGAAAGGGTGTGAAGTGGAAACCCATCGTCACTCGCCGCCGGGGGCGTCCCGCTCCACCTCGTATTTGGCCCGCAGTTCGTGGTAGATGCGTTCCATCTTCTCACGCACCCCGGCATATTCCGGGTGCTTGTGAACGCTGACCATCTCCAGGGGATCTTCCTTCAGGTCGAACATCTGCCATTCATCATAATCCGGCAGGAAAAACAGCTTGTAGCGATCCGTGCGCACGCCGTTATGGGCGGCGACCCGGTGGGTGGCCTCGCCCGAGTAGTAGTAAAAGATGGCTTCACGCCAATCGTCAGGTGCCTGGCCCCTGTTTTTCAGAATCGGTACCAGGCTGCGACCCTGGATGTCGTCCGGCACTTCCACCCCCGCGACTTCAAGAAAGGTGGGCGCGTGATCGATGTTCTGGATCATGGCATCGACGCGAGTTCCCGGCTGGACCACTCCCGGCCAGCGGATCAGGAAAGGCATGGCCAGCGATTCCTCGAACATCCAGCGCTTGTCATACCATCCGTGCTCGCCCAGGTAAAATCCCTGGTCGGAGGAGTAGATGACGATGGTGTTGTCGGCCAGGCCGGTTTTGTCCAAGTATTCAAGGATACGCCCGACGTTCTCGTCCAGCGCGCGGATGGTGCCCAGGTAGTTCTTGATGTAGCGTTGGTATTTCCAACGGGTCAGCGATTCGTCGTCCATCTGGCCCGCCGCCAGCGCGTCGAGCAGTTTCTGGTTCTCGGGACCGTAGGCCTGGTCGAAGACGGCTTTCTGTTCATCGGTCATGCGAGCGTATTCGCCGTTGGCCAGGCCGCCCATGAACCGTGGATCGGTGGGTTTGCCGTGCAGGAACATGTCCCAGCCCCAGAAGAAGTGGTTGGCGATGGACATGGCCTGCTTTTGCAACGCCTCGCTGCGGTTCGCGTAGTCGTCGAACAAGGTCTCCGGCTCGGGCAGATCGACGCCGTGGAACAGTTGGTAATGACGCGGGGCCGGCACCCAATTGCGGTGCGGGGCCTTGTGCTGGCTCATCAGGATAAAAGGCTTGGATTTGTCCCGCTGGTTCTCCAGCCACTCGATCGACTTGTCCGTGATGATGTCGGTCACGTAGCCTTCGAACTGCTTTCTGGAACCGTCCATCTGGATGAAGTCCGGGTTCACATAACTGCCCTGGCCGGGGAGGATTTCGAAATGATGGAACCCCGTCGGCGTGGTGTGCAGGTGCCACTTGCCGATCAAGGCGGTCTCATAACCGGCCTGCTGCAGGTATTTCGGAAAGGTGGGCTGGTCGGCGTCGAAGCGTGAGCTGTTGTCGATGAAGCCGTTCTTGTGCGAGTGCTTGCCGGTCAGCACGCTGGCTCGCGAAGGTCCACAGATGGAGTTAGCGCAGAACGAATGCAGGAACAGCGCGCCCTCCCTGGCCAGGCGATCGATGTTGGGGGTCGAGGTGTGTTCGGCGTAGCGACTGCCGTAAGCGGTGATCGCCTGTAACGCGTGGTCGTCGGAGAAGATGTAAACGATGTTCGGTCGCCGCGACTCGTCCGCCACGGCAGGTGCAACCAGCGCCAGGATAGCACCGAGTGCCACGACTGCCTTTAGCAGGCAATGACTGGTTTTCTGTAGATTTCTCATCTCGTCTCCTTTTTTGTTGATTGTGAATGTTAATCCTACCGCACGAGGTCTCCGGTTTCCACCACTTTTCAGGAAGTTGGGATGCGGCGACGATGGCGGTCTGGCTGGCAACGAGGACGGCCATGAGGGTTGTGTGATTTCATGGGTCAGGTTGGTTTGGATGGGATTCGTGCCGAGTCGTCTCAACGCACCTGGCCCGAGCGGCGGATTTCATTTAGTTTCTGCCTCAGTTCCTCGATCCGTTCGGGATGTTCCGCCCACAGGTTGTTCCGCTGCGCGAGGTCGTCCGCCAGATTGTAAAGTTCTCCGGGGTGGGGATTATCGGGGTAATCGAACTTTTCGTTGAACCAATCAGGCACCCTGCTGACGCCACCCGAGGTGTTGTCGATCTGGCTGATCAACCGGTCGTTGACCTGGCCGCCCTTGATTGCGCGCGGCCAGCGGACCACGAACGGCACTCGGTGACCGCCCTCCCAGATGTCCCGCTTTACACCGCGCAGGGGTCCGCTGCTGAAGTGACCGTGATTCTGGAGCCGGGCGTAGGCGATGTCCTCAGGACCGTTGTCACTGGTGAAGATGACCAGCGTGTTGTCCTTGAACCCGTGTTCCTCCAAGGTATCGAGCACCTGCCCGAGGTGGAAATCGAGCTGGTGCATGAAATCCCCGTAGGGGCCGGCGTTCGTCTTGCCCTGAAACTCCGGCAGCGGCACCACGGGCGTGTGCGGCCCTGTCCAGGCCCAGTACAGAAAGAAGGGCCGATCGGAATCCTTCTGCTCCGCGATCCAATCAGCCGCCCGCTCGGCAATGCGCGGCGGCACGGCATCCAGCCGCCAGCCCTCGACCATGGCACCGTCGCGCGAATCGTGCCCGGACATCCGCTCGCCTCCCTCGTCACCCGGTTGCGGCACCGGAATCGGGGTGAATGGAACGGTGGGCTCGATCAGGATACGGTCGTTTTCAATCCAGGTGTAGGGGGGAAAATTCGGCACGTCGTCGCCGAAATAATACTCGAATCCCCGCTCAAGCGGCCCGCCGGGCAGGGATTTCGACCAGTCATGCCCGTCCGGGGCGAGTTGTTTTTTTCCGGGATTGCGGATGGCGTTCCAATCCCAACCGAGATGCCACTTGCCGATGCAGGCGGTGCGATAGCCGTTTTCCTTCAGCATGTCGGCCAGTGTGAACCGACCCTTGTCAAACCAGGGCTGTCCGTGGCTGCCGACGATACCATAGCCCTGACGCCAGTGATAGCGACCGGTCAGCAGTGCGTAGCGGCTGGGCGTGCATATGCCGGACGAACTGTGGGCATCGGTGAAGCGAATGCCCTCGGCTGCGAGCCGGTCGAGATTCGGCGTTGGGATCTTGCTGTCCGGATTCTGGGCGCTGAAGTCTCCGTAGCCTTGGTCGTCGGTGTAGATGATGACGATGTTGGGTTTGCGTTCCGTTCCGTGTGCCCAGACGCTAAGGACAAGGACGGCTGCGATCGTAGTCAGTGTTGTTTTCATGGTATTTTGGCAAAATCAGTTTGCGCGGTTGCGGCGTCCAGGAACCAGCGCTGCTTCCTAGCTTCGCGCGACGAGTCGCAGTTGGATCTGCTCTTCGGAATTCATCTGCAATACGTGTATCGTCGTACGACCAGTAGCACTCTTGCCAACGATCATCGCCCCGTCCCAGGCAAGGTGGTCGTTCCACAACTCCCGACGGGGGTGAAAGAGTTCCGTCAATTCGGATGTCTCGGGATCATATCCAGCGACATTGCTTCCCTTGTGAAGATTACATCCAATGCAAGCGAGTGCTAGGTTATCCAGCGAATCGGTTCCGCCATGCTTCTTTGGGAGAATGTGCTCGATGTGCAGTCGAGCCAGTGGCGAATCGTTTTGATGCAACCCGCAGTACTCGCAGCGATTTCCAGCACGCTGCTGGACTATGTCACGCGTTGCTTGGTTCATTGGCGTCGCCGTCGGCCAGCAACTTTCGCGCTTTCGCCTGAAGAATGGCCACGAAATTGTTGGCCCTGACGTAGCCCTCGTATTCGGCTCGCTCGCCCTCGGTTAACTCGCCCTCGGTGCTCTTCGATGCCAGTTCTTCGATACGGTTGCTTAGGGGTGCAGCACCGCGGTAAGCAACCAATGCCTTCGCTTGGTCTCGAGTGATGAACTGCAGAAGCGGGTCAGTCGCTCGGTCGAACGCCGCTGTGTCAAATACCTGCGCCACGAAACGCATCCCCTTTACGGATACCCCACCTGAATTGACGAGGCGAGTCGCCGTTCTTTCAGGGGGATCCGTAAGCTGGTTCCCCACTGGTAAAATCGGAAATAGCTCCCTGGAAGCAACCGTCTTCGTTAAAACATTTTTTTTTCTCAAATCCGTAAGTCCTTGTCAAGAGGGTGAAATAAAAGGGTCAGGAGCATATATTGGACATTCTGCGGGACGTAGGTAAACTGCTGGCTTGGCTCGCACAGAATATATCACACCCGGCGGAATGGTCTTTCATGCGCGGAACCGGAGCGTGGCGTTGGGAGAGTTTCTGGCGGTTATCGTGGCGACGGTGGCGGGCTTTGCTTGCGGAATGATCGTCGGCCTCTGCTTCGGTTGGACCCAATGCTGTGTTAAGATGAACGCATCGGGTGGCCGCGGCTGGCGAAGGCCGTGCCGCCTGAATGGCGTCACGGTTCGCCGCTGGTATCGAGAAAACTCGAAGTCACGAGGAGGAGGAGCGATGAGCAGCCGATTCAATCGTCGAGGATTCGTCAAGGGTGCCGCCTGGGGAGCCGCCGGCTGGTGGATTCTCAGCGGGAGCGGTTCGGTTAGGTCCTACCAGGCCAATGAGCGACTGAATATCGCCGTGGTCGGGGCGGGCCGTCGTGGATCGCATCTGGCCAGAGTGGTGCGTCGTCTGGAACAGAACCTGGTAGCGTTGTGCGACACGGATCGGCGGCGCGCCGAGCCCTGGCAAAAGGACGCGCCTGAGGTGCCCTGGTATGAGGACTTCCGCCGCATGCTCGATGAACAGGACGCGCAAATCGACGGCGTGGTGGCCGCGTTGTCGCCTATGCATAACCACGGCGCCATCGCTGCCGCGGCGATGCGGCGAGGCAAGCACGTGTTTATCGAGAAGCCGATCGGACACAACGTCGGCGAACTGCGGGCCTTGCGACAGATCGCCGCCCAGCAGAAAGTGGCATCGCAGATGGGCAATCAAGGGATGGCAACCGACTCGTTCCGCCGGACGGTCGAGCTGGTCCGGGACGGCGCGATCGGCCAGGTCCGCGAGGCCTATCTGTGGGCTGTCGGGGGCGGCCCCGGTCCGGGCGATCCGCCGACGGGCGAGCGACCGGTCCCCGACTATCTCAACTGGGATCTGTGGCTGGGCGCGCGTCCGGCACGGCCCTTCCATCCGGCGTGGATGTCCGGTGCATGGCGCGAGTTCGGTACGGCGAGGCTGGGCGGTTGGGGGTCGCACGCGGCGAACATGATTTTCATGGGCCTGCGTCTGGGTGCGTTGTGGGGCACCGACGGCGATGTTCCCGGCACGATCCGAGTCACAGCCTCCCCATCGGACCGATGCGAGCACCGGTACCCTCGCCGGGAAACGACGCAATTCGACATCCCTGCGCGAGGCGACTTGCCGCCGGTCCGTCTGCACTGGTACCTTGCCCCCAGGCCGGAACTCGAAGAACGCGGCATCTGGCAGCGTCTGCAAGAAATCGCCGGCCGTCCGCCCGTCATGGAAGGCAGTTGGACGCCCGAGTCCGGGTCGATGCTGGCCGGCAGCAAGGGCGTCGTGCATACCAACTCGCATAACTCCGTCTGCCACATGCTGCCGGAGGGCGAGTTCCCCGAGGCAGCCGAGCCGCCCCAGCGGCTGCCGAGCGTGCGCGGCCACGAGCCCGAATGGCTGGACGGCTGTCGCGGCAAGGCCACGCCCATCTCGAACCTGAACCACTCAGGCCCGATGATGGAAATGCTGTACCTGAGCCACGTGGCCGGCCTGTTTCCCGAACAGACCATCGAGTACGACGCGAAACAGGGCAAAATCGTCAACCTGGACGAGGCCAACCGCTGGCTGAACTGGCCACGCCGGGAAGGGTGGGAGTTGTAGCTGCGTGCCAACCACGTATCCTGACCCCTA
>REEF01000709.1 GCA_007695205.1 Planctomycetaceae bacterium | reverse complement strand
CTCTTTCCGCTGGCTTGTGTGGTGTTGTGGTTTTGCCGCCGATTCCTGAAAATGCACAAAGTGGTATCGAATCGCTCTTTCCCCAGGTTTGTTCGTTCAAGGAATTCGTCATGTGTGGGATTTGTTCTCTGCGTCACCTGGCAGCGATCGTTGGGCTGCTTGTTGCTGCTTCGGCCAATGCCCAATCGTTGGACGAAATCGTCACGACCAGCGGCGTGACAGGTGGTTTCGTCGTCCAGGTCGGGTTGGACCATGCCGATCCATTAACAGCGCTGGCTGCGAACCCTCGCTTTACAGTCCATGGCTTGGGGGCGGATGACCAGTCGGTTCACCAGACGCGGCAGAGTCTGTTGGACGCGGGACTGTATGGTCGAGTCGCCGTCGACCGTTGGAACGGCCAGCGTTTACCCTATGCTGACGGCATGGTGAATCTACTGATCGACGACGGCACCAGCCCGCCGGACGAGGTCCGTCGAGTGCTGGCTCCCTTGGGAGTTCATCTTCGTCTGACGGCCGAGGGATGGCAGAAGACCGTCCAGGCGTGGCCCGCAGATATCGACCAATGGACGCATTACTTGCACGACGCCGGGAACAACGCCGTCGCCAAGGACACTCGTGTTGGACCGCCGCGTTCGCTGCAATGGTTGGCCGAACCCAACTGGGCTCGGCACCACGACCGCTTGGCCAGCATGTCGGCTTTGGTCACGGCGGCGGGTCGAGTGTTCTACATCCAAGACGAAGGTCCGACCGAATCGATTCTGCTGCCCGCCGATTGGCAGCTTGTCGCACGGGACGCGTTCAACGGTACCCCGCTTTGGCGACAGCCTATCCCCGAGTGGCAAACCAGTCTCTGGCCGCTGAAGAGCGGTCCCGCCCAGTTGCCTCGCCGGCTGGTTGCTACCTCGGACGCCGTCTTTGCCACCTTGGGGATCGATGTGCCTGTCACCGCGTTGGATGCCGCCACCGGCGAGATCCGGCGAGTCTACGAGGCGACTCGCGGCGCGGAAGAATTGATCGTCGCCGATGGAATTTTGTACGTGGTGGCTGATCACGATGTGGATCGTGAAAAGTATTTGGAGTTTCGTCGAGTGAATCAGCCTTGGTGGCAGGGCAAAACGATCCGGATCGTCGCTGTCGAAATCGACACCGGCCAGGTGCTTTGGGACCAGCCCACGCCCGTCGTGCCGCTGACGTTGGCCGTACACGATGGGGCGGTGTTTTTCCACAACGGGCAAAGCGTGGTCGCGTTGGATGGTCAGACGGGCGAACCACGCTGGCAATCCGAACCGCCACCGCTCGTTTCGACGCTGTACTCGTTCTTCGCGCCGACCCTGGTGGCGAAGGACGGCGTGGTCCTGTTCGCCGGGGGCGAGCAGGCGGGGCTGGTCAAATCCGGCGGCGGTCCGGTCAAGCCCGACACGCTGACCGCGTTCGACGCCGCGACCGGCAAGGTGCTGTGGACGGCCTCGCACTCGGCTTCCGGTTACAGTTCACCACAAGACGTCTTCGTGATCGACGATAAGGTCTGGTTCGCGGGGGTCGCCAACGCCCGGCTGCCCGGCGATGTCACCGGCCTGGATCTGCGGACGGGAGCGGTCCGCACGTATCACGAAAAAGCGAACGTGGAGACCTACTGGTTCCATCACCGTTGTTATCGGGGCAAGGCGACCACCAACTATTTGCTGACCTCACGCACGGGCATCGAGTTCATCGATCATGCCAGCGGCCACTGGGACATCAACCATTGGGTTCGCGGCGGCTGTTTGTACGGGGTGATGCCTGCCAATGGGCTGCTGTATGTGCCGCCGCATGCTTGCGCCTGTTTTCCCGAATCGAAGCTGTTCGGCTTCAACGCGTTGGGCGCGGGCAACGGCCGGCCCGGAGCGTCCTCGGGTCCACGCCACGAGCGAGGTCCGGCCTTTGGTGCCGTAGAGCCCCGTAGCGATCCGGATGATTGGCCCACCTATCGGGGCAGTCCTTCGCGCAGCGGGAGCACGCCGCAAACGCTTCCCGATCGATTGTCGGAAACCTGGCAGCAGCGCCTCGGGGGCAAGTTAAGCGCGATGACCGTGGCGCATGGTACCGTCTTCGTGGCTCAGATCGACCAGCACACGGTTCACGCTCTGGATGCCGATACCGGTCGACCGCTGTGGCGACGCACCGTGGGTGGACGAGTCGATTCGCCACCTACCATCCACCAAGGGATGGCCATCTTTGGCTGTGCCGACGGTTGGATCTATAGTCTGCGCGTCCGCGACGGCGAATGGGTATGGCGTTTTCGTGCCGCCCCCGACGACACGCGGATTCTGGTCCACGGCCAACTGGAATCCCGCTGGCCGGTCCCCGGCAGCCTGCTGGTGCTAGATGATGTCGTGTACGCGACAGCCGGGCGCTCGATGTTCTTGGATGGCGGGATTCATCTGGTTCGTCTGGACGCGGCCACCGGTGAATTGTTGGGCGAGGAGATTTTCGACCATCGGCATCCCGACACGGGCGAGAATCTTCAGGCCGATACCCAGCGTTTGACCTTGCCCGTGGCGTTGCCGGATGTTCTGTCCTTTGACGGCGAGCATCTGTACATGCGTTCGCAAAAGATGGACTTGGAAGGCAAGCGTCGGATGCCCGACTTGAGTTCGACGGGTCGAGTCGGGCATTTGGCGAGCGACCAGGCGGGCGATGGCCAGCACCTGTTCGCTTCGGCCGGTTTCCTGGACGACGAGTGGTTTCATCGTGCGTATTGGGTGTATGGCCGGCGGTTCGAGGGCGGCTGGAACGCGTATTACTTGGCCGGACGAAATGTGCCGGCTGGCAAGATCCTGTCCTTCGATGAAGACCGCGTCTACGGGTTCGGACGCCAGCCGAAATACTTCCGCTGGACCACGCCAATGAATTACCATCTGTTCGCCGCCCCGCGCGGTTTTGAAGCCCTGGAGGCTCGGCGCTCCCGACGCGAGGTGGGATCGATCATCCGCGTCGAGAAATCATCGAGTCTGAACCCGGCCAATCAGCCGGTCAGCGTCTCGGCCTGGGTCCGGCCGCTCGGGCCGGATGGCGTTGTCGTCGCGCAAGGCGGTGGTGTGCTGGGCTATTCGCTCTATCTGCGCCAGAACGTGCCGCATTTTGCCGTTGCCATCAAGAGCCAACGGTTTGTCGTGGGCGGCAAGACGAAACTGGATCGGGACTGGCATCATTTGGCAGGTGTGCTGGCTGCCGATGGGACGTTGAGACTTTATGTGGACGGGATTCTCGCCGCCTCGGGGAAAGCCAGCGGGCTGATCCCCGACCAACCTGCTGATGCGTTGGAAGTCGGTGCGGACGAACGGAGCCTGGTCGGCCCGTACTCGGCCAAAGAAGTCCCGTTTCGAGGCGACATCGACGACCTGCGGATCTACCGGGGGGAACTGCAGGAAACAGGCATCGCAGCCTTGGCTGACGGTCAGACCGAGATCGCCGCCGGCCAAGCCCAATTGGTGTTGCACTATCCGTTTGATGACGGCAAGGCCACCGATGCCTCGGGTCGGAACAACCACGGCAATCTGGTCGGCACCGAAGTGGTGCCCGGGCGTCTGGGCAACGCCCTGCGTTTCTCCGGCGTGCTGCCCGGCGATCCGGACGCCAGCCATGTTCCGTTTCTATGGTCTCATGATCTGCCCGTGATGGTCCGAGGCATGGTAGCCAGCCCTGACAAACTGTTTGTCGCGGGACCGCCTGACTTGCTGGACGAACAGCAGGCGATTGCCAATCTGAACGATCCGGCCACCCAGGAAGCGATCGCCGCGCAGGACGCCGCTCGACGAGGTGCCCACGGCGGCTTGCTCCACGCCATTTCGACTCGCGATGGGACCAGCCTGCAGGCGTTGGAATTGCCGACCTTTCCCGTGTGGGACGGGCTGGCCGCAGGGAAAGGACGGCTGTTCATGGCTGGTGCCGACGGCACCGTACGCTGTTTCGGAGCCAACTGATGAAGTCCACCCATCGATCGTCACATACAGATTGCATGCGTCAGCAGCCCCCATCGGCCCTCGGTCCTAACGGACGATGCCTTTGGATTTCATCAGGGCCATGATGCGATCGACGCAATCTTCCACGCTGGACTCGTGTGTCGCAAGTGTCAGGTCGGGGTGCTGTGGAACATCGTAGGGGAACGAGACGCCCGCGTAATTGGGAAGCTCGCCGGCCTCGGCTTTTCCATACGGATCGCCTTCGGCTCGCTCGCGGCACACCTCGATCGGTGCGGACAGATGGACGACCAGGAATCGATCTCGGCCGACTACTTCCGCCGCTCGCTGCCGGACCTCTTCGCTGGGCGCGACGAACGCCGCCAGACAGATCATTCCGGCATCGTTCAGTAGCCTGGCGAATTCCGCGCCGCGACGCACGTGCTCGGAACGGTCTTCGGCAGAGAAACTCAGGTCTTTGCTGATCCCCAGCCGCAGATTTTCGCCGTCCACCACGGCACTGACGCGTCCCATGTCAAACAGCCGTCGTTCCACGGCATAGGCCAACGTCGTTTTCCCCGCACCGGTCAGACCGGTCAGCAGGATCGTCGCAGGCCGCTGGCCGAATCGAGCCTTGCGTTCCTCGGCACTCACGCGACTGGTCTGAGTGTGCAACATCGTGCTGGCCGGTAGATCATCCCAATGGTCGTGACTTCGGTCGGCCGTGACGCGTGCCATGATCATCCCGGCGCCGACCGTGACATTCGTCATTCGATCGATCATGATCAGACATCCGGTGCTCCGATTTCGACGGTAATCATCGAAGGCGATCGGTTCGGCCAACGTGATCGCACAGCGTCCGATCTCGTTCAGTTCCAAGGTGGGCGCATCGCGTCGGTGCAAGGTATTGACGTCGATCTGGTAACGCAACGTATCGACGGTTCCACTGACCTGTTTCGTCGTGTGCTTGAACAAGTACTGCTTGCCCGGAATCATCGGCTGGTCGGACATCCAAACCACCATGGCATCGAAGCGTTGCTCCAACTTAGGCAGGTTGCCCGGACGGACGATCATATCGCCGCGACTGACATCGATCTCGTCGGTCAACGTCAACGTCACGGCTTGCGGAACGAACGCTTCCTGCAATGGCCCGTCGAACGTCACGATCGACTTGACACGACTTGTTTTGCGCGACGGCAGCACCATGATCTCGTCGCCGCTGCGAATGATCCCCGAACCGATCGTCCCGCAGAAGCCGCGATAATCCAGGTGGGGCCGATTGACCAGTTGCACCGGGAACCGGAAGTCTTCCAGATTCCGGTCCGACCCGATGTAGACGTTGTCCAAGAAGTGCATCAGCGTGCTGCCCTGGTACCAGGGCATGTTCGGGCTGGGGTCGACGATGTTGTCACCCTGCAAAGCCGAAATCGGCAGGAAATGCAGATCGGGGATATCCAGCCGCGCTGCGAAGCGGATGTAATCGTCGCGGATCTGTTCGAACACCTCGCGACTGAAGCCGACCAGATCCATCTTGTTCACTGCCACCAGCACGTGCCGGATGCCCAGCAACGAGACGATGAAACTGTGCCGCTTGGTCTGCGTCACCACGCCATTGCGAGCATCGACCAAAATCACCGCCAGATCGCAGGTCGACGCGCCCGTCGCCATATTCCGCGTGTACTGTTCGTGGCCCGGCGTATCGGCGATGATGAATTTTCGGTTGGCCGTGGAGAAATACCGATACGCCACGTCGATCGTGATCCCCTGCTCGCGTTCGGCTTTCAATCCGTCGGTGAATAAAGCCGGATCGAAACCGCCACCGGTCGTACCGTGGACGACCGAGTCGCGTTCGAGCGTACGTAACGTATCCTCGTAGATCAGCTTGGCGTCGAAGAACAAACGGCCGATCATCGTGCTCTTGCCGTCATCCACGCTGCCACAAGTCAAGAACCGCAGCAATTGCTTCCGTTCATGTTGCGCCAGGTAGGCATCGATATCGGTAGCGATCAAATCGGAGCGATGTGACATTAAAAGTACCCTTCTCGCTTCTTATCTTCCATGCTTCCCTCGTCGTCATTGTCGATCACTCGACCCTGACGTTCGGAAGTCGTGCACAGCAACATTTCCTGGATGATCTCTGGCAGGGTCGTGGCAGTGGATTCGACGGCCCCAGTCAGCGGATAGCATCCCAACGTTCGAAAGCGAACCATCTTCATCGTCGGCTGTTCGCCCGGCAACAGTTTCAATCGATCGTCGTCGACCAGGATCCAGTTCCCATCGCGACAGACCACCGGACGCTTGGCCGCAAAGTATAAGGGAACGATCGGAATCTTCTCCAGATGGATGTACTGCCAGATATCCAACTCGGTCCAGTTCGACAGCGGGAACACCCGGATGGTTTCCCCTTTACCCACCCGAGTGTTGTACAAATGCCAGAGTTCGGGACGCTGGTTCTTCGGGTCCCAGCGGTGAAACTGATCCCGGAAGGAGAACACCCGCTCCTTCGCCCGGGATTTTTCTTCATCCCGACGAGCCCCACCGAACGCGGCGTCAAAGCCATAGTGATCCAAGGCTTTTTTCAACGCTTCGGTCTTCATCACCGTGGTGTGCTTGCCGCTGTGGGTGAAAGGGTCGATCCCTAATTTGCGGCCTTCTTCGTTGATATAAGCCAGCACCTTTAGTCCTAGTTCAGTGCGAGCATAACCCTCTCGGAATGCGTACATTTCGCGGAATTTCCAAGTCGTATCTACGTGCATCAATGGGAAAGGCGGTTTGGCGGGATGGAAGGCCTTCATGGCCAATTGGACCATGACCGAGGAGTCCTTGCCGACGGAGTACAGCATCACAGGATTGTCGAATTCGGCGGCCACTTCGCGAATGATGTGGATACTCTCGGCCTCTAATTCTTTCAGATGGGTCAGATTGTAACCGCTCATGGATCCCCACTTAAGACTGTCTCTTTTGCATCAAAAACGGATTGGATGTTCCCACGTGTGGCCAGCAGATGGGCGGCCGAACCGGGCACCTGGACGCTGCTTGCCATTGCTTCATCGAGCCGCCCATTAGAAACGTTGAACGCGATTTGCGGAAGACCATTGCATCGGCATCTTCGGCGCAAACGATACAGGCCAAACACGATCGCATCAAATCTTTCGCAGATACTCCAATCCTACCTGCAGGTTCTGCTCAAGCTCAAAAATCTAATCCATTGCCGCTGACCATGTTACCGATCTTATCAAGCAGGTAGCCGCATCGCGCGTTGATCGCACGACAGGTCTTTCGGGGGTTCCATGCTGATGAGATCGACCACAGCCCGTTGGGTTTGGCCGTTGCTCGGGATTGTTATCATCCTGTTCATATCGGAGGTACGCGCGCCCCGTAGTTGGCGGCGAGTTGCCATTGCGCCGATCAACGCCTTGTTGGAAGAAGCGTCGCGGACTACCCCACCCGTCTATCTCGCTGACCTGGGGCTGAATGAATGGCCGACTCCGCTGACAGCAACGGTCAACCTACGTGATCTTGTCAGGCCTCGGGGGATCGCCAGCGATACCACCGGCAGCCTGTCAGCACCTCGATTGCAAGTCCAACGCGGCTGGGACGCGACATCGAGCGCTATGGTATCGAGGATAGCTCGATCGACAGAGCGTATTCGTCCGATGTTGACCGCGCACGACGACGCGAAGGATTCTTCGATGGGAATCTTTTCCGATTTGCCCGTCGGGCCGCAGGTCGTGGAAATCTCGGATGTGGTCGCCCGCCGCTATCTGGAATCCACGGACGAAGTGATGGCGATTCCAGTTGCTGCAGATGGGGAACTGGATGCGATGACGGGACGACCTTCGTCAGGACCACGCGTCGCCACCAACACCCGCGGCCCAAGCGAATCGTCGCGAGAACGGCAATGGGTCTACCGTCGCACGTCGGATCTACCTCGCGAGCGTTTCACAACCTGGCCAAACTGCCCTGCCTTGAGAATCCAGTTGGATGAACTGCGTCAGCAACCCGTCGCCGCCGACTGGTGTGCACAGGTCTTGAGCGAATTGGCGTCCGTGCGACAATTGGATACACTCACCACCGTCGCTGCCGGCGACGTCCTGGACCGACTGCACGACCTGGCTCAGCAGGGCTGGGTCCGATCGGGCATGATCCACGATTCGGTCACTCGCAACCAGTGGGGCCGTGCGGCGCATGCCTTGGAGCGGCGGTTGGCGATCTGGCGGCGCATCCACCAAACCGCTGGAAATGGAACTTCGCCCGTCGCGATGACGATTCGCGATACATTGAATCTGACAGCCGTACTGGATGCAGTGGACGATCGCTTGCAAGGCGTAAAGACCGGCCAAGCCTGGCGGAATTACCTGCGGGTCGAGCAGGCCCGCACTCTAACCGACCCGGCCGATACGACGGCAGCTCGCCAACTGGCCCGAGAGATCTTGGAACGCATGGATTACTCGCGACTGAACCCCGAACAGCGGGATTTCTTGCTGGACCCTCGCCTGTTGGCCTATGCCCAAGAGTTGAAACATCTGGCGGCCGAGCCGGTGGATTATTCGAAACTGCTGAACGACTTAGAAGATTTCGAACTACGGGCGCACTACGATACGGTCGCCCGGATCGCAGCAGCTCACCGGGCGTTGCGTTGGTCGCACGACGAAACCGTGATGCGATTGGGGCAGGAACTGGACGGGCGATACCGTAATGCCAACGTGCGTTTGGCAGTATCGTCGCAGCTTATGAATCGGTGGATGCCTCCGTCAGAACCGGCCGAGCTGCCGATCGACGAGCGAATCATGGGGATCCGGACACGAGGATCGTCAGCGACCGTGGCAGAGTTACGTGTCGAATTGTTGCCGAGCCCTGATTCATGGAACTTCTACCTTCACGCAGACGGTCAAGTGGCCTCGCGAACCTACGCCTCGCAGGGGCCCGCCACGTTCTTCACTCGAGGACGATCGGTCTTTCAGGCAGAGAAACAGATCGTCATCCGCCCAGAAGGCATCCGACAACTGAATGCAGAAGTCGCCGCGAACAGTAGCACGAACCTGTCTGGTCTGAGGACCGATGTCGACCGGATTCCCCTCCTGGGGAATCTTGCTCAGGCGATCGCCACCCATCAGTACCAGGCGCGTGTTCCACGAGCCGAATGGGAGGCGCGGAACCGCTTGGCTTGGCGAGTGGGCGAGACGATTGATCACCAGGTCCGCGAGCAACTGGAACAGGTCGAACAGCGTTTCACCAACCATTTTCAACGTCCGATGCAAAAACTGGGCGTCGATCCGTTGCCGGTCGAACTGCAGACGACCGAGCAGCGAGTGATCGCCCGCTACCGTCTGGCCGGCCCGCATCAATTGGCCGCTTATACCCCTCGGCCGCTGGCACCAGCGAATAGTTTGATGAGCATGCAGATCCACGAATCCGCGTTGAACAATGTGGTGGACCAGCTTGGTTGGAGCGGACGACGCGTGCCTTTGGCAGAGATCTACCAGGAACTGGGCGCCTTGTTCGCTGCTCCGACCATCCAAGCTCCGGATGATCTACCTGACGACGTGGTGGTGCGTTTCGCTGATCGCAACCCCATCCGGCTTCTGTTCCAAGATGGTCGCGTCACGGTGACTTTGGGGCTGGCCGAATTATCGCAAGGCCGCAACCGCTGGCGTAATTTTGTCGTGCGCGTCCATTACCAACCGGCGTTGGATGACCCGGACGTGGATCTGGTCCGGGATCAGTTCGTCGAACTGATCGGCCGCCTGTCGTTGCGAGATCAGATCGCGTTGCGAGGTGTGTTCAGCCGCGTGTTCAATCGCGAAAGGCCCTTTGATTTGTTCAGCCGGCGTTTGGCCGACGAGCCGCAAATGGCTGGATTGGAAGTCTCGCAGATGGATATCGAAGACGGCTGGTTCGCATTGGCGATCGGCCCGTCCGGCACCCGCACGGCCATGGAAGCTCGCGATCGACGTTACCGAACGCCCGGCTCGCTGCTGCGATAAGCACCCGGCCAGGAGTTTCTTGTCAATCAAGGTAGCCTTGCTTGGGTGACGCGGGCGGGGTCGGGTGACCGATATCTTGACGAGTCGGCGCTTCGCAGCATCAATTTGCATTGCAAGTTGCCGTCGGGCACCAGAATCTCTTCGAGC
>REEF01000705.1 GCA_007695205.1 Planctomycetaceae bacterium | reverse complement strand
CGTCGCAGACGTTCACCCGAAAACGACTCCCGACCCCGTTGCGTCGATCGATCATCGAGGCGGGTCGAGCGCGGATCGGACTTGTTCGGCAAGCCGTTTCAGACGCCGCATCAAGGCGGTCGGGCTTTCCGCTTGGGCGCGCACCGTGACGATCGGCTGGCCCTCTTGGATCGTGGCACCTGGGGCAGGGATGTCTGCCAGCGGCGTCCAGTGCTTATCGGCGTTGATTGGGGCGAGCAGGCTTTCAAAACGCGAGCCGACGCTCACGGGACGATCGGCGAACAGGATGGCCTTCCCGCAACTGTTTCCGGTTCCTTCGGAATCCACCTGAGGCAGGACGTTCGTCTGACAAGCCGCGATGTGGTGTGCGACGATGCTTCCGCGCATATCCAGGGCCATTTCCAGTACTTCAGCCGATGCAGGGTACCGGGGATTGATCTCCAAAACGAATATTCGATCATCGTCGACGATCACATCCACGCCGAACAAGCCGGTCAAGCGGTACTCAGCAGCCAAGCATTGGCCCAGTCGCGAAAGGGTACCGATCGTCTGCCGATCCAATCCCGACGGCCAGATCGATCCACAGTAAGCGAACCGTGGTGCTTTCGTCCACCGTCGGCCCACCATCTGACGCGTCACCCCGATCAATGTGGCGCTGCCTTGATTCGCGACGAACACGCCGCTGTAACTGCTGCCATCGATCCACTGCTGGTAGAAGCATTCGCCGTCATGGCTCTCCGCGATCGCTTCATCGGCGCGTGACGCAACAGCCCGCTGATTCTCCGCTGCTTGCGAAACCACCTGAATGCCTCGGCCGCCACTGCTGTGCCACGGCTTGCGTAGCCACCGACCCGCTGCTGATGCCGAGGGTAGCGGACGCAGGATCTTTGGGGTGTCGAACCCTTGATGTTGCAAAAAGTCGGCCAATCGGAACGGATCTCGCACCGCTCGCAGCACCGGTCCCGGATTACCCAGCAGCGGACGCCCGGCAGCGACGCCATCGACCAAATCCGGATGATTCTCCAATCCGCCTGTGTACAACCAGGGTCCGTGTGGCAACCGGGAAACTGCTTGGATCACTCCTAGTGGATAATCTTGGATACCTATCCAGTTACTTATTTCTAGCAGGTCGCGATCACCGAACAGATCGGCTGCTGCGGTGATGAAGCCAGCCTGACGTGCCGATTCCGCGGCGGCTCGGGCACTGGCCCCGACGATCACCAAGAGGCGATCGGCGTCTACAGAAGGGTCCTTGCAAATGCGGGAAGGTTTGCTAAGTTCTCTGCATCGGGGAACAATCGGATTATGGTTTCCTGTCATGCAACTTCCTTTTCGGTAACCAGACGGAGAGAATTCATGTCAATGTACATCGGTGAAGCGTTAACTGGCGATGGCAACGAGATTGCTCACATCGATTTATTGATCGGCAGCAAAGACGGCCCCGTTGGCAACGCTTTTGCCAATGCTCTGGCGCGTCAGAGCGAGGGTCACACCAATTTGCTCGCGGTATTGACTCCGAATCTGGCGGTCAAGCCAGCGACGGTCATGATCACCAAGGTGACCATCAAGGGGATGAAGCAAGCGGTACAGATGTTCGGCCCGGCCCAGGCTGCGGTCGCCAAGGCGGTGGCGGATTGTGTGGCCGAGGGCGTGATCCCTGCGGATCAGTGCGAAGATCTGGTCATCGTGTGCGGCGTCTTCATTCATCCGGCGGCGGAAGACGACAAGAAGATCTATGAATACAATCACGAAGCCACGAAGATGGCCATCGTCCATGCGATGAGCGGCAAGCCGACCGCCCAGGAAATGATCGCCGGCAAGGACTCCGCCGAGCATCCATTCAAGGGATTCTGATGAGTCGGCCGAAGATCCTGATCCAACTGGACCCCGATCCGCACAGCAGCGTGTTCGACGCCGTGGTGGCCATCGATTCCGGGGTCGACCAGTTGTTGCGTTACGCCAATGTCCAGCCGGATCAGGTGCGGGACTTGGTGCATGGGGCCATTTTTACTCGTGGCCCCAAGGACCTGCACCGGACGGCCATCTTTATCGGTGGCACGGATGTGGCGGCGGGCGAGCAGTTGTTGCAACGGGTGACGGAATCGTTTTTCGGCTCGTTGCGGGTCTCGGTGTTGTTGGATGCCAGCGGTGCCAATACCACGGCCGCTGCGGCGGTCTTGGCCGCGGCCCGTCATGTTCCGCTGGCGGATGCTTCCGCCTTGGTTTTGGCGGCCACCGGTCCGGTCGGCCAACGCGCCGTCCAGTTGCTGGCTCGCGAAGGGGCCCAGGTCCGGGTTGCATCGCGCCGCGAGGATCGAGCGGCCGCCGTCTGCCAACGCGTGATGGCCAAGGTTCCTGACGCTCGGCTGAGCCCGCTGGCAGCCGCTGACCCTGAATCGATCCGTCAGGCCCTGGAAGGCGTTTCGATTGTGATCGCCGCCGGCGCGGCCGGGATCGAACTGATCCCCGCCGAACTGCTGCACCAGGCGAAAGACTTACGAGTCGCCGTCGATCTGAACGCGGTCCCGCCGTTGGGGATCGGTGGCGTGGACGTGACGGCTCAAGCCGAATCGCATGCGGGCGTGCTATGCTACGGTGCGATCGGCGTGGGCAGCACCAAGATGAAGATCCACAAGGCGGCCATCGCCGCACTTTTTGCTGCCAATGACCAAATCCTGGACGCGGAAGAAGTTTTCGAGATCGGACGTGAGTTGGCCGGTTAGCGAGGGGGGTCGGGAGTCGTTTTCGGGTAGGGTGGTTTCCATGTAGTGCATCGTTACCCGAAAACAACTCCCGACCCCATTGCCCCGCAAGGAAAATACCCGATGGCAACCGACAATCCTGAATCAAGCCACTCGTCAAAAGCAGATCACGTCGCTCAGTCGCCATGGCAGACGGCGACGTTCGGCGGCGGCTGCTTCTGGTGCGTCGAAGCCGTCTTCCAGCAGTTGAAGGGCGTCCTTTCTGTCCGCTCGGGATATTCGGGTGGAACCGTACAGAATCCAACCTACGAGCAGATATGCCGAGGCGATACGGGGCACGCGGAGGTCTGTGAGATCCGCTTCGACCCCACAATCGTCTCGTTCGACGATCTGCTGGAGGTCTTCTGGCGGACGCATGATCCGACGACACTCAACCGTCAGGGTGCCGACGTGGGGACCCAATACCGCTCGGTGATCTTTTACCACGACGAACATCAACGCGAGTTGGCCGAGAAACGAAAACTCGACCTGGATCGGGCTCGGGTCTGGCAAAACCCGATCGTGACCGAGATCCGTCCGGCAGAACGCTTCTACGTGGCTGAGGACTACCATCAGGACTATTTCCGGAATCACCCAACCGAAGGATACTGTCGGATCGTGATCCGTCCAAAGCTGGAGAAGTTCCGTCAGGTCTTTGCCGACAAGTTGAACCGTAACGATGCCGCCGGTTAAAGACGGGTTCCGATGATGATTGATACCCATGCGCACCTGGACGACGAACAATTCGCCAAGATCCTGGACGACGTTTTGCAGCGGGCCATCGCGTCCGGTGTGACGAACATCGTCACGGTAGGGACCACACTGGCGTCCAGTATGCAATCGATCCAGCTTGCCGAGCGATTCGATATGGTCGTGGCGGCGGTGGGAATCCAGCCGAACTACTGCGCTCAAGCCGCGACCACCGACTGGGATGCCATCGTTACATTGGCCGGTCACGACCGCGTGGTGGCGTTGGGCGAGACGGGACTGGATCGCTATTGGGACTTTACCGCGATCGACGTCCAGCAGGATTATTTCGATCGGCACCTGCGGCTGGCTCAGCAAATGGATCTGCCCGTGGTCGTGCATATGCGGGACTGCGAGGACGACATCATCCGGATGCTCCAGCAGGCTCGGCGTCGAGGTCCCCTGCGCGGCGTTATGCATTCGTTCACGGGGACCGCCGCCACAGCCCGGTGCTGCCTGGACATGGGAATGCACATCAGCTTTGCCGGGATGGTCACCTACAAAAAATCCCACGCCTTGCGCGACATCGCTGGGGAAATCCCCGACAACCGGATTCTGATCGAGACCGATGCGCCGTACCTCTCGCCTCACCCACGCCGAGGCCATCGGCCGAACGAACCGGCGTTGATCACCCACACGGCTGCCTGCTTGGCGGAGGTTCGAGGTATCGATCTGGCTACATTCGTTCGTCAGACCAGCGAAAATGCTCGACAACTGTTTCGTCTGCCGGCCGTCGACTAAGCTCTGTCAGAAAAGGGGTCTGACCCTTTGGAGAGCACGCTGAAAGCTTAGAGTCTTCGGCTGTAAGATGCGCGCACGGCGCACGCAGCTTCGTGGGACGGATTGGCAATCCGTCCTACTTTGGTTGCGGGTGTGCTCGGAGAGGGTCAGACCCCTTTTCTGACAGAGCCTAATCCTGGCTGGTGTCCGCCAATTCCCGCAAGGAGAGGCGGTCTGGGGCGTAGAACAGACCCTGCTTTGCCAGTTGGACGGCCGACTGAAGATTTCCCAGTTCGATCTGCGTTCGCGCCAGCAGTTCGTAGCGATCGCCCAATGTTTCCGCGATCGTTTGCTCCAATTCTGGGGCATCGGTCGATCGATCGGCCAACGCAAATACGTCGGGCATCAAGAGATAAAGTTGGTCTTCTGCTAAGCGATCGACGGTCGCCCAAAGAACCTTGGCCAACTCGGGATGCTCTTCGGTCCACTGCTGCCAGCGCAGGCGATTGTTCCCGTCGCGAGCATCGAGATAATCACACAGAATGTTTGCATCGCCGAAATCCATTGACCGAGCCCCCTGCTGGGCCCAGACTAAATCCCACCGCAGGTCGGACGAATCATCCGCGCCGACCAAGCCTTCACGGACCAACAGTCGTTCTAATGGATTCGTGGATTCGTTTCGATTGATGGGCGTGAGTTGAATTTGCAGCAGAGGAAGCTCGTAATACAAGAACGTGCGCCGTTGGAAGCCATTCGGCGAGAACTCCTCGCCGTAGACGGGACCAAAAATCTGTATCGAGACGTACGCGATGACACTCAACCCGGCAGCGCCGAGCAGAAGGATTCCCCAACGCCAGCCACGGCGAGGCGACTTGCGAGCTGCGAATCGGTCAGTCGAAGCGTCGTTGACGGTGCTCATGGCAGCATCTTTGGCACGAAAAACGGTCTGCGAAGCAAGATCTGCCTGGATTGTTGCCGTCCTTCATGTATTTTACAAGCCGCATGTCGACTTCCCGCTTGGCCAGCCAGACGCTAAGATCGGGCGTTTTCGACCGATTCCGAATGTGTTATCGTAGCCTAGCAACGCTCTAGCGGTTTCAGGGACAAGTCACCGGTTCTGCCATGATCGACCCAGGCCCCCCGACAATCTTCGCATCGACAGGCCGTGGTCGCGGACCACGCGACTGGCTCTTGCGATTTGCGACCGAGCGTCAGGCTCCTGTCGTCCGTCGAAACCAACATCAACGGTTGGTCGGGGCAACGGCGAAATCCAAGATTGCAGTCTCTTCGACCAGTGCCGACAGCGACCATCGTCTACAGCGTCTGGAGGCGGTTTTGTTTTTGTCCAAAGAACCGTTGACGACACGCAAGTTAAGTCAATATGCTAATCTAGCCGATGCTACGGAAGCTCGCACCTTGATTCGACGTTTGAACGAAATGTATGATGCCAGGGGGCGAAGTTTCCGCGCCGAACGGGTGGCGGGCGGGTACCAATTGTTGACTCGCTGCCAGTTCGCCACCTGGGTTCGACGCCTGCAGCACGTGCCTCACGAAACGCGGCTATCGGCCCCAGCGTTGGAAACGTTGGCGGTGGTCGCGTATCGTCAGCCCGTTTTGCGGGCTGAAATCGAGGCCATTCGGGGAGTAGCGTGCGGCGAGATCCTTCGGCAACTGATGGAACGCGACCTGGTTCGCATCGGTGGTCGAAGCGAAGAACTGGGGCGACCCTACCTTTACACCACGACAAAACAGTTTCTGCTAATGTTTGGACTGGATAATGTCGAAAGTCTGCCTCGCGTCGAGTTCATGAGGACCGATGGGAACGAAGTCGTTGACTCACGGCACGAGAGCGGAACGAGTTGTCCTCGTTCGTCCAAGGCCGGAGAAATGAAAACCACTCAAATAGAGGAGGAAAGTGAGATGCCAATGGGAACTAGTTCTGCCTTGGATCGGGAAGAAATGCTCGTCGCCACTTTGGAAGACGAGCCCATCGTGCCTCCGGTGACCGCTTTTGACGAGGAGGACGATGATTATGACGAGTTCTACGAGGAGGACGACGATTTCGACGACGACGAGGAAGATGAGGATTTGGATGAGGAAATCGAAGAGGAAATTGTAGGCGTCGAGGAACTGGAGGAGGTGGTGGAGGAGGACGACGACGACGAAGAAGACGACTTTGACGATGAAAACCAGTGGGAGGAAGTCGACGACGAGGACGACGACGACGATTGGGATGACGATGACGACTGGGATGATGACGACGAAGACGAAGACGAAGATGATTGGGATTAAGACGCTTCGTTTACTCGCCCGTGCCTCTCAACGTTTGTCTGTGATGGGCAGGGCTCGCAATCCTAGCTCTTCCAATTGACGTCGATCCACTTCACCGGGCGCCTCGGTCATCAGGTCGGTCGCCCGTTGCGTCTTCGGGAACGCGATGCAATCGCGGATGCTGTCCAATCCCGCGAACAGCATGACGATCCGGTCGATCCCCAGCGCGATCCCTCCGTGTGGTGGCGCACCGTACTGAAGCGCCTCCAAGAGGAAGCCGAAGCGATCGCGAGCCGTTTCGGCATCGATTCCCAGCAGATCAAAGACGCGCTGCTGTTGCTGGCTGTCGTGGATTCGGATCGTGCCTCCGCCAGCTTCCGATCCGTTGATCACCAGATCGTAAGCCTGGGCTCGCGCTCGCGCGGGATCGGTTCCCAACAAATCCAAGTCCTCTTTACAAGGTGCCGTGAACGGGTGATGCATGGCGGCCCATCGTTGCTGGTCTGCATCCCAGTCGAACATCGGAAACTGGACCACCCACGAAAAATGCATGGTGCCCGGCGAGTACAGCTTCAATTCATGGCCCAGTCGTTTGCGAAGGCCGTTTAGCGCCTTGCAGGTGATCGGCCAAGCGTCCGCCACGAACAGCAGCAGATCACCAGCCTGGGCCTGCATCCGTTCGGCAAGTTTCGCCAGCCAGGAATCGTCGAAATTCTTGGCGATCGGCGACCACAGCTTGCCGTCGGCTTCGACGCGGAACCATGCCAGACCTTTCGCGCCGAAATCTTGCTTGACAAAGTCCGTCAATTCATCGATTCGCTTCCTGGAAAACGCTGCAGCCGCAGATTTGGCGTTCAGCCCGCGAACACGACCACCCGAGTCAACGGCCTCGCGAAACACGCGGAATTCACATTGTGCGGCCAGTTCGGAACAATCAACCAATTCCATCCCAAACCGCAAATCGGGCGCATCGTGTCCGAAACGTTCCATCGCTTCATCGTACGTCATCCGCGGCAAGGGCAGGGTGAGTTCCTGTCCGAGCAGATCACGAGCCAAACGGGCCATCAAACCGTCGATCATGCCCATCACGTCGTCCGCATCCACAAACGACATCTCCAGATCCAACTGAGTGAACTCCGGCTGCCGATCCGCCCTCAGGTCTTCATCTCGGAAACACCGAGCGATTTGGACGTACCGGTCAAAGCCGGCGACCATCAAGATCTGCTTATATAACTGCGGACTCTGTGGTAGCGCGTAGAACCGCCCGGGAGAAACGCGGCTGGGTACGAGATAATCACGAGCCCCCTCGGGGGTGCTGCGCCCCAGGACAGGTGTCTCGACATCGATAAACTGGTGTTCGGCGAAATAGTCACGCATCGTCTTGATGATCTGGCCGCGCAAGATCATCGTCTGCTGCAACTGAGGACGGCGAAGATCTAGATAGCGGTGACGCAACCTTAGGTCTTCGCCGGGTACGTCTGTGGTTCCCGGTGAAAAAGGTGGTGTTTTGCTCTTGTTCAGGACCTCCAAGCTCGATATCCGCACCTCGATCTCGCCGGTTGCCAATTTCGGATTCACCGTCCCCTCGGGACGAGCAGCAACCTGCCCCGTGACCCTCACAACATCCTCGGCTCGCAATCGACTGGCCTGATCGACCAACTCGCGACCGCTTTCCGGACTGGCGACCACCTGCGTCTTGCCGTATCGATCGCGCAGATCCAGGAAAACAGCCCCCCCATGATCTCGGGCACTGTCGACCCAGCCACAAAGAGTAGCTTCTGAGTCGATTTGTTCGAAACGTAACTCGCCGCAAGTATGAGTTCGCAACAAGGTTGGATTTCCCGTGTGAGTAAGTTGGAGAGATTGGATCCAGACGGAGACCACAAGCGGAGCATTGTAAACGGAGAACATCGTCGCGCGAAGGTTCAACGCGGTCTGTTTGGCAAAACACGGCCGGTGTTTCAACCGATCCTTGCCCGCTGCTCGAACCGACCGAAGATCATGCGACCGGCGCTCGTCTGTAGAACGCTGGTCACAGTCAGTTGGACCATCTGGCCCACATGGTCGCGGCCAGCTTCGATGACGATCATCGTGCCATCATCCAGGTACCCCACACCTTGCCCAGGTTCCTCGCCGGGTCGGACGACTTTGACTTCCACCTTTTCGCCCGGCAGAAACACCGGCTTCAGCGAATTGGCCACATCGTTCAGATTGACGACGGGCACGTTATGCAGCCGAGCGACTTTGTTCAGGTTGTAATCGCCCGTGACCACCTTGCCCTCGAGCGCTTTGGCCAGCAGAACCAACTTCATGTCCACCGGTTGATCCGCCATGTCGGGGTGGTCTCGATCGTACATCTTCAGCTCGACATTCTCGCTGGTCCTCAAACGTTGCAGCATATCCAGTCCCCGTCTTCCTCGTGAACGACGCATTTTATCGCCGCTATCGGCGATGGCCTGCAATTCCGCCAGGACGAATCGAGGCATGATCAACGGATTGTCCAGAATGCTGGTTTCCACCAGATCGGCGATCCTGCCATCGATCACCACGCTGGTGTCCAAAATGTACGGCTTCAGGCCTTTGACTTCCTTGGCGAACTCGACATAGGGGATAATGAAGCGGAAATCGTCTTTCGTCTGCATCAACAGACTGATGCACGAATAACAGACGATCATTCCCAGCACCAAATGGATCTTCTCGCGGTAGGGACTATCATGCAGCATGGGCGTTAAAGCCACGCTGATGGCGTAGGTCAAGAACAATCCGACCAGGATACCGAAGTACACCGCCGAGATCAGATCCAGACGTTTCCGTGGGACGACGATGTCGATGGTCAGCACGATCGCGGCGATCACCAGGACGCTAATGAAATCGACCCAAGGGTACTGGGACATAAACTGCTTGCCGGTGGCGAAAAAGGTACCGAGTCCGGCAGCAACCATAAAAAAAACACATCGAAGTATGAGTAGTGCCACAATGGATTCCTCGACTGTACGTGATCCGCGCCCCTCGCCAGTCACTTGGAACGAACTGGCTACCTACGCATGAATATAGACTTTGTTCTTAAGATAGTCTATGAAACCCTTCTTGCGAAGGACTTGTACTGGAACGAACGAAAAAAAGGGCGAAACGCCGAGGCGAATCGCCCTTGAAGTTGATCAGGATGCGGTTTGCATCGAGGTCAGCGCGCCGCGAACTGGCCGAGTTCGCCGTAGCCGACTTGAGCGATCATCTGCTGGACATACTGCTGGTCCTGCTGGCTTAACCGATACATCGGGACGGTAGTCGTTCGCCCGTTGTCCTTCAGCAGACGAACACTTTCGTCCATGATGACGACCAATCGCGCCTCGACCTCGAAATGCCCCGTGTTGTCCACCCAGTTTCGCATCGGCAGTTCGGCAGGCGGCACCGATCCAAAGGGATCGTCGTCGTCGGCCGGAGCCTCTTCATCGGCCGGGGGGCCAAACAGATCGTCCAAATCCATCGCCGGTTCGTCGGCCGGAGCTTCTTCATCGGCAGGGCCGAATAGATCGTCGAACAAATCGGCGGGTGGAGCTTCCTCTTCCATCGCTTCAGGCTCTTCGCCATAAGCTGACATGGAATTGATTTCACCCATACTATTGTAATAACGGATAAATCG
>REEF01000435.1 GCA_007695205.1 Planctomycetaceae bacterium | reverse complement strand
ACGTCTACACCGCCCCCTTGAAGCTCAGGAAGAAACCGCCCGTCGATGACGACGAGCCGTAAACCGTGACCAGCAGCGGTTGGCTCACGTCGCTCAAGGACCGTCAATCAGATCAGCAGGCTCAGCAGATCGAGTTCCTCGGACAGGGAGTCCGAATCGGAATCGCGAGCGACCATCGCCCGATCGTCTGCAGCCTGTTCGGCGAAAACCTGATCGACCGCCGAGATCCGATTCGCGTCGTCCGGGGCCATCGTCGCCGAAGCAAGGGAGGAATCGAGCGAGAGATCGACGTTCAGGACGGACGGGATCACGGCACCGACAGTCACCGGAACCTTCGTCCGGGTCTCCATCAGGGCCAAGTCAGCTCGATCGGAAGCATCGCCTGCCATCGATTGCATGGGGGAGGATTCTCCTTCGCCCTGAGAGAATCCGCTTTCCGGGCTGTTCAGATAATTGATGACAAACAACGCGTCGGCAGCGGTCAAGAACCCGTCGCCGTTGGGATCCCAGAACGGTGGAGGCGAATCGGAGCCCGTGGGTGGCGGTAGCAGCCGCGGCTCGCTTAGATTCAGTTCGTTGATGATCAGCAGCACATCCAGCGGCGCTACGAAACCGCTGTTATTGACATCCCGAGCATTGACGGGATTGCGCCACGGCCGCTGTTGCTTCATCGCTTCTTCGACAAGCAGCTCTTTCAATGTGTCATAGTTGGCTGAATTCGCCAGATCATTCTGGTTCAAATTCATTTTGGCGATCTTTTCGTTCGCGCCGTTCAGCACCACCACATCGCGAAACGACATGCCCCACAAATCCACGCTCTTGTCGGGAAGGCCGTTGCCATCGGTGTCCGTGTCCTGCAACCAGGGGATATCCCGTCCGTTGGTGGCGGTTGCGTTGCCGGCTTCCTGATTGGGTTCGTTGATACCGATCAATTCGATTTGCAGCAGCGGGTACGTCTGCTGCAGCTCGTTCTGCATCTGATCCATCAATTCATACTGGTTCACGCAGTAGCCGCAGAACGCAGCTCCTAGGTACCACGCAGAGATTTTTTCCAGATAATCGCGGGGCGAAACCTGCTGCTGGAAGGTTGCTGAGGTCGAATTCTGATCGACCAGAACAAAATCGGGCATGGGTCCCGATTCCCCCTCGGCCATCAATAACCCGACCGCTGCTCCGTCGAGCATTTGCCGTTGTTCCAGTGTTTCCATGCCCAGGCGTCGTGACCTGAAAGAACCGTGTCGTCTCGAACCGATGTTGCCCTTGCGAGCCGCTTGCCGATGCGATGGTCTAAGTGCCATGATCGTCCCTGTCCTTTTTCCTGCTGCGTGCGTTTCACTGATCCGAGCTGCCCCGATAGGGTGTTTATCTACCTTGAAAATACCGAAAATCTATTTTGCGTCAACATTTTTCATGGGTAAGCACCGTTCGAGAAATAACTGACGCATTTTCTGCCCCCTCACCCTGCCCTCTCCCACGAGGGGCGAGGAGACATTGGACAGTTATTTCTCGAACGGTGCTAAGGGGGTTTCATCCCTGATCGAGTGTTGCGGAGCCGCACGCCTACGGCACCCCCATGATTTGGAAATCACCACTGGTCAGACGAGCGGTAACGGGGGTCCCTAGGCCGGCTTGAAGGCATTGATGGTTTTTTTCAGCGACGATCCCTGCGGCTTCGATTACTTGGACGACATCGCGTTGGCTGGCTGCTGAGGGGTACGTTTCTTCCAATTCTTCCACGGATTCGTTCCGCCATCGGCGGCGGATGATGGCCAGCATTCCCGAGACGATCGAAGCTTTGCCGTAGCCGAAGATCTCCTGGTAGCCGCCGCGATGCTGAATCCGTCCGCCGAAGGACGGATTTCGGGTGCGGGAGCCGTCGCCGATGATGGTTTCTCGATACCCTCGGTCCTGTTGGTCGACGATTCCGCGTCCGTAGATCCCATAAACCTCGATCTCCTGGTTGACGGCACCTTCGAATTCGGCCGGGTTGATCCAGTGGTTGTTGTAATCGCCGCGCATGCCATCTTGGTAGGTGACGGCCACATCGATGCTGTCCCAGGTATCGAGGGGGTCACGTCGTGGGAACGTTTCGGGGTTAACGCCGCGCCGCGCGGCGATTTCGCGGTGGTGTTGGTCCCAATGCTTCAGGAGATTCTTTTGCCCCGTGGCAAACACGGCGACCGGTTGGACTTGCAAGTAATGGTGCACGACGTCCAGCCAATGGCAGCCGACATAGGCGAACGGATTGCTTTGCTGAGCCCAGGCGAAGATCTCGCTGCTGACCGCCAGCGGTTCTTCCAACACGGCTCGCACGCGGTTGATCGTGCCGTAGCGTTGCCTGGCGTTTTGCATCATCTCGCGGACGAAGGGATCGAACCGCTTGTGCATGTCGACCGCGACGATCCGTTGCGTCTGTCGCGCTCGGGCGATGATTTGATCCGCGTCGGCCATGGTCAGGCACAGGGGTTTTTCTGCGATCACATCGCATCCGGCATCCAGCGCATCGAGGATCGGCTGGGTGTGCAGATGATCGGGCGTGGCGACGAATACGACGTCCGGCTTGTGTTCGGCCAGGATCTTTTTCCAGACCGTATCGCCGTAGCAGGCGTGGATCGGCAGATCGGGAAAATCCTGGCGAAACCAATCGACGATGCGAGCGGCGGTTCCGGTTGTTCTGCTTCGCGTACCGACGGCGTTGACGCGGATCTTCACATCCGCCACTTCGGCAGCCAGATGGCTCATCCCGATGCTGGTCAAGGCTCCTGCGATGCCGCCCCGCATCATGTCTTTCAAGCTCGGCCCGATCACCTCATCGAAAAACATCCCGCCGCCCAGGACGGCGACGTTCAAAGATCGATCTCGGATGCTCATGTCCGGTGCTCCGTGTGCTTCTTTGCTTCGAGCGAATATTCGTCGACGGCCCTCAGGCCAGGGTACGGTCGTAGTTGAATCGAAACGGCCGCTGGTTGGGCAAAGGCGGTTGGCTCCATTCGGCGATAGGGTCGGGCGAACCGATCAAGTCGACGACCAGATGTCGGGCCAACAACCGCGAGTTTCGAGCGCCGCGCAGATCGAAGGGCGTCTGAGGTCGGAAGACCCACAACCCGTTCTCGCGTCGCGGGATCATGTGGACATCGCGACGATCGGCGAACAGATGGCCCAGATAGTCCGGCGGCAGTTCGACTCGCGAAGTCATCAACGGGGGGCGTCCGAAGACGGTCAGCGAGCAGGACACGGGGCAGACGGCCGAGACTTGTTCCAATTGCTTGCGTCCCGCTTCGATCGATAGCGTGACGCACTGGATGCCGCAATGGGCCAGCGTGCGCGCGGCCAGCGAGTTGAGCACGGGCAGCCCTAGCCCGCTCTCCAACCGAACGCCGGCGGCACGTGCCATCCGCCAGCCGCCCCAGCTATTGACCTCGACCACCGTCCGCAACTTGCGGCAAGCCTGCAGCAGGGTATCGACCTGGTCCAACTGGTCCTCGAAAATCACGTTCGGCAACGCCACGACCAACGGGATGCGGCGGCAGGCTTTGTGGATCGGTCGCAGATTGTCGGCCGTGACGCCTTCGACGATCACGCCGCCATCGGGACGGATGCTATCCAGAAACATCAACGCATCGTCGGCGTGCAGCCGCGCCCGATCGGGCGGATCGTTGGGCATGCGTCGATTTGCCGGGTCGGGGTCGCCCGGCGCAATGATGACTCGCACCGCTTCGGGCAATTCGAAATCGAGCGGAGCATTCTGCTTCTTGACGGCCTGGTGGATCACGGTCGAGATGTGATGGATCAACTTGTTGGAAGCGCGGGGCACGAGCAAGAAGTCCGGGTCGTCGGTGGTGCCGCGCACCAATCGGTGCCCGCGCGCCGGTTCGGCTTGCAGGTACTGCAGGACGGCGCCGACCGAGATGGCTTTGTAAGCTCGTTTCACGACCGTTTTGGGAATCGACCACTCGAACTCTTGCTCGCGACACACACAGACGATCCGGACCCGATCGCCACCGGTGGTGATTTCCAGTTCGTAGATCGATTGGGCGTCGCGGGTATCGGGCGCGGTCGGTGACTCCGGATCGCGTGGTGTCCGCGGCATCGCGCCGGGTCGACTGGTGCGGCCTTCGGCCAGACCGGTCAACTGGGTCCGCTGGCCGTCCAAGAAGCCGTCGGTCAATCGCCGTCCGGTATAGGAAGCCAACGGCGAGGCGGTTTCCAGGTCGGGGATCGTCTCGCCCGCCAACGCGCGGCGGTACAACTCGACCGCCTGGCTGACCCAGTCGGCGGTCTTCAAACGCCCCTCGATCTTCAACGCTTTGACCCCGGCGGCGCGCAGATCCGCCAGTCGATGAGCCGTGCTGAGGTCACGCATGGAAAGGGGCGTCCCGGCTGGTTGCTGGTCCACGGTCCACGGCACGCGACAGGGGCTGGTGCATGCGCCGCGGTTGCCGCTACGCCCGCCTACCCAACTGGATAGCAGGCAGCGTCCCGAGACGCAGAAGCACAACGCGCCTTGCACAAACACCTCGGTCTGTACCCCTGGTACACCGGAAGCCGCCGCGATTTCGTCCAACGTCAACTCGCGCGCCAAGACGACGCGATCCGCGCCCAGATCACCGGCCGCTGCCACGTCCGCGCTGTTGGCGATGCACGTCTGCGTGCTGAAGTGGAATTCGATCTGCGGGTACAGCGGGCGAAAGGCCAGCAGCGCCGGATCACGGATCAACACCCCATCGACCTGGGCTTGGTGAGCCAACTCCAGCAGCCGAGCCGCCTGGGGCAATTGAGCTTCGGCGATGTCGGTGTTCAGCGTCAGGTAGACGCGGACGCCATGCTGGTGAGCCTGCTGGACCACATCGGCAAACGTTTCGGGCCGAAAGTTGGTGGCTTTTTGCCGAGCGTTCATGTCGGTCATGCCCAGATAGACCGCGTCGGCACCGGCCCGGATCGCGGCATCCAACGCCGCCTGATCGCCTGCCGGGGCAAGCAGTTCGGGCAAAGCGTGCGAGTCGCCGGGTTCCGTCGGTGGTTGGTCGGTGTCCTGCATCGAATGGTGTCTCGAGTTTTCTAAAACGTAACGAAGGGTCGGCTCACAGATCCGGAAACGCGGCCT
Source organism: Planctomycetaceae bacterium (assembly GCA_007695205.1). Taxonomy (GTDB): domain Bacteria; phylum Planctomycetota; class Planctomycetia; order Pirellulales; family Pirellulaceae; genus SKKK01. The sequence continues at coordinate 5,134 of REEF01000435.1, read as the reverse complement.
TCAGGTCCAGCGGGTCGTCGGTTTCCTGCTGCAATCTTAACAGTGAGGCGAACAATCGTTTGACGGTCGCCTGATGCTTCGGATCGTCTGCCAGGTCGACTGTTTCGGCTGGATCGGACTCGACATGAAACAAACGCACTCGACCGATCGTCGGATACAGGATCAGTTTATACCCATCCTGGCGGACCATGCGTTGACGTTGCAAGTAGGCCCCATAGATGGCGTCATAGTTCCTTTCACGCTGGCCGCGGACGATCGGCATCAGACTCTTGTATTCGACGAAGTCCGGTACTTCGACGCCAGCCCACTGGAGCGTGGTGGGGACAATGTCCTGAAAGTAGACGTCGCCGTCGACCCGCTGATCTTTGGGGATATCGGGTCCCGTCAGGATCAGCGGGACTCGGATGCTGTGGTCGAACATGTTTTGCTTGCCCATCAGCCCATGCTGACCGACGGCCAGCCCGTGATCCGAGGTGAAGATCACGTAGGTATGATCGGCCTTGCCGGTCCGCTGCAGAGCGTCCAGGATACGGCCGATCTGCGTATCCATGTGCGTGATGATCGCCAGGTACTCTTGGATGTTCACCTTCACGGCGAACTCGGTGCGGGGAAAGGGCGCCAGGCGTTCGTCACGCAGGCCGCGACCACTGCCTATCGCCTCGTTGAACGGGTATTCCGGCAGAAAGTTGGCCGGCAATTCCAGATTTTCCAGCGGGTATCGATCGACATACGACTTGGGCGCTTGCCGAGGGTCGTGCGGCGCATTGAAGGCCAGGTACATGAAGAACGGATTGTCCCGCTGAGCCGCCTGCTGCAGGAACGCCTCGGCATCGTCGGCCAGCACCTCGCTCCAATGCTTGCCGCCCTTCCAGAAACCTTCAAATCGCGTGTCGTACGGGCTCCACGCATCCGGTTGACCGTCGATCGGCCGATGGTAACCTTCGGGCGTCTGGTTCGGCATCCCGGGCCGTACATTGGTCACGAAATCAAACGATCGCTCGGCATTGCCTCGGACATGCCACTTGCCCGTCATGTAGGTGTCGTATCCTGCGGCTTTGAACAACAGCGGCCACCAGCGACCCGCCTGCCGCTCCTGTTCGGAAGTCCCGTACACGGCTTCAGCCCGCCACAAGAAGCGACCCGTATTGAGCATCGTGCGACTGGCGACGCAGACGGCGGCACTCCATGATCCCATGTTATACGCGTGGGTGAACGTCAACCCGCTGCGAACCATCCGGTCCAGGTTGGGCGTCTGAATCTGGTCATTGCCCAACGCACCGATCGCATCGAAACACTGATCGTCGCTGAAAATGAACACGATGTTGGGGCGTTTCGCGACTTCTTCGGCCCACGCAGTCGAGAACTCGGATCGCGCCATCATCCCAAAGACCAGCAGTAAAAGGCACAGCGGCAAACGTTTCATGATCTTGTTCCTTAACAGGCCAATCTGTTGACCGGCCGAAAGCTTATTTGGTCGCGATGACATGCTGCAGCGGAAGCAGCACATTTTCCACCACGTGGCCATCCACCAGTTCGACGCAGAGTTCGGCTAGGCGTTTCATGGCCGACGCGTACGTCTCGCCCGGATCCAAACTGCCATATCGCCGCACCGTAAAGTAGACGCTCAGTTGTTCTTCCGGAAATTCCCCCGTCCGAACGTGATAGGCGCTGGTTCGCGGCTCGAAGCTCAATCGGCACTGGATGCGGCAGTCTTCGTCCAGGGCTAATTGCAGCGAGGGGTCCGTGCCCAACACCGTCGCGCCCGGGACGTCGGCCATGCGTTCCAGCGCTGGACAGATCCCCAACGCCTCGACCAACAGTTCGTTGTGATTGCCGCGGTAGGTGAAATCAAACCCGACCATCACGTTCAAGGATTCACAGTCCAACGGGCTGACCGACAAAGCATACGGCGCAATCTCCAAGGCCGTTTCGTGCTGTCGCAACGCTTCGGACAGACTCTCCGGATTGACCGCCCCTGAACAGATGCGACGCGGTTCGATCGTCATCCACCGGTAGTTACCCTGGTCCTTGTCTTCCTCCAGTACAAACTCGCCCCGCTCGCGACCGTAAAAATTCCGCATCGATGGAAAACGCTTCTGGACTTGCTCGAAATAGTGTAGCACCGAATCCCTTGTTTGGGGCAGGTCCATCTCGGTGTTCAGGTTCATATTCACGTAAAAATCGTCACCGAGCGACCGATAGTGACTCATGACGGGCTCCTTCTAAGTCCATTAGGGATACTTGATTGGTGCATGCAGCTATCAGTATAAAATGTCCGGGTCGGAACTGTCAAAGCGGCATGGCCCGCGGCCGGTATCGAGCGATGATCCGTCCTTCATGGATCTGGAGACCTCAAGGCAGTGATTTTTCCGCAGAATAAGGTGTTCGCGACTCGGTTGGGCTGGTTTGCCATCGCGTGGAGCGATCGGGGCTTGGCCGCGTTGACATTCGGACATCCGGACCGCGAAACTGCTCGAATGGCGATTGGCGGTTTGGCTACCGTGCGGGGTACAACGGCGGATGACCACTTGGGACGCGTGGACTTGGTCGTGCGGTTGCAGGCGTACAGCGACGGCTATCGGGACGATTTCCGGGATGTGCCTTTGGACCTGAGCGATATGACGGATTTCCAGCGTCGCGTCAGTCTGGCGTGCCGAGCGATTCCGTGGGGTGAAACCCTGACGTATGGCCAGTTGGCGGCCCGAGTCGGTTCGCCCCGAGCGGCTCGAGCGGTCGGGGGCGTGATGTCCCGCAACCGCTTGCCGATCGTGATCCCCTGTCATCGGGTTCTTGGAACGGCGAGGCGACTGGGCGGTTATTCGGCAGTCGGAGGTCTTGACATGAAGCGGCATTTGCTGATTCTGGAAGGCGTCGCCCGTTTTTCGCAACCAGAGGAGATCCGACATGGATGATTTCATCCGCGTCCGCAAACACGTACCCAGTGGCACGATCGTTTTGCAGCGAACCGACAAATGCAACGCCCTGTCCCGTTGGATGTTGTTGCAATTGAAACAGGCCTTCGAGGACCTGCATCAGGAGCGGCAGGTTCGAGCCGTGATCCTCACCGGTGCGGGCCAATCATTCTGCGCGGGCATGGATCTGCAGGAAATCCAAGACAGCAGCCGCGCCGGCGACGCGTTACAGCAATGGCATCAGGACGCGGTCCAGTTGAAAGAATTGATCGAGTTGATGCTGCAGTTCCCCAAGCCGATCATCGCGGCGGTCAATGGCCCGGCGGTCGGGGCCGGTGCGGCCTTGGTGCTGGCTTCGGACATCGTCGTCGCCGTTTCGGAAGCCTCCTTCGGGATGCCGGAGCCGCGACGAGGCCTTGTATCTGGCATTGTCGCCCCCCTGTTGACCTTTCGTGTCGGCGCAGGAAAGGCGGCGAACTTATTGCTGACCGCTCGCCTGGTGGAGGCCGACGAGGCTTTTCGATGGGGAATTTATCACGAATTGACGGCCGGTGACACGATCTGGGCTCGATCTCACCAAATCGCCGAGCAATGCGCCCAGTCGGCGCCGGAATCGCTACAATTGACCAAGCGGCTGTTGAACGAGACCATCGGCGAGCAACTGGGCGTGATGATCAGCGCCGGTGCTGCCGCGACCGCGACGGCTCGGACGACGGAAGCCGCCGAAGAAGGGTTAGCCGCTTTCCTGGAAAAACGGGCTCCCAAGTGGCCATGAGGTCCGCCCCATCATCTATGAAGACCTGACAATGTTGCAGAAAGGAGATTGCTACGATGCGAATCAGTTTGGCCGTGTTGACAATGTGGGTGGTGAGTGTGCTGCCGGCAACCGGAGGGGAAGATTGGCCTCAATGGCGTGGCGCTCAACGAGACGGGGTTTGGCGTGAGGATGGGTTGACCGACCGATTCGACCAACCGCAGATTCCGATTCGCTGGACCGTTCCCATCGGCAGCGGCTACACCGGACCGACCGTGGCGGATGGCCGCGTGTACGTGATGGATCGCTTGACCGAACCGGAACAGACGGAACGCGTGTTGTGTTTCGACTGGCAGACGGGCGAGAGCCTGTGGTCGCACGCCTACGAGTGCGTGTACGTCGGGATCGGGTATCAGGCGGGACCACGAGCGTCGGTGACCATCGACGAAGGCCGCGCCTACAGCATCGGCGCGATGGGGCATTTGTTCTGCTTTGATGCGGCGACAGGCCAGGTGCATTGGAGTCGCGACTTGAACACGGAATACTCGATTCGCATGCCCAACTGGGGGATCGCCTCGGCTCCGCTGATCGAAGACGATCTGGTGATCCTGCACATCGGTGGTGAGGACGCGTGCCTGGTCGCGTTTGACAAGGTCACCGGCCAAGAGCGTTGGACGGCTTTGTCAGACGACGCGTCGTATTCGGCGCCGATCGTGGTCGACCAGGCGGGTCATCGTGTGCTGGTCTGCTATACGGGCGATCGTATCGTGGGTCTGGACCCGGCCTCGGGCGAACTGCATTGGGAGTTCCCGCACCCCTGGGAAAACTGGCCGATCGCCATCTCGACACCCGTCGTCCAGGACGACCTGCTGCTGCTGTCGGATGCCCACAAGGGATCGCTGCTGCTGCGTTTGCTGCAGGATCAGGTGGACATTCAGAAAGTGTGGCATCGACGACGGGAAGAAGTGCCCAATCAAGAAGCCTTGCATTGCTTGAACTCGACGCCGATGATCGACGGAGCCTACATCTATGGCGCGGACAGCCGAGGCATATTGCGATGCTTGGATCTGGCGACGGGCGAACAGATCTGGCAGGACGAGACGGCCACGCCGCCGACACGGTTCGGAACGGTCCACTTGGTTCGTCAGGGCGATCGGACTTGGCTGTTCAACGAGCGGGGTGAATTGATCATCGGCCGCTTGACACCCGAAGGGTTTGAAGAGCTGAGCCGCGCGAAGTTGATCGAGACGACCACCGATCAGTACCGGGTGCGTGATGGAGTGACCTGGTCGCATCCGGCATTCGCCTATCAGCACGTGTTCGCTCGCAACGACCGCGAACTGCTGAGTGCCGACCTGTCCGCGGCATCCGACCAGTAATTGTAAGCACCCGGCCAGAAGTTTCTTGTCAATCAAGGTAGCCTTGTATGGGGGACGCGGGCGGGGTCGGGAGTCGTTTTCGGCCAACG
>REEF01000885.1 GCA_007695205.1 Planctomycetaceae bacterium | reverse complement strand
GTCCAAAACGAACGGGTGATCCGTATGGCGGCGAATCGACAGGCACTCTTCGTAACTCAGACAAGGCTGTTCGATGTAGACGTCCAGATCGCGCACTGCGCGAACCACTCGCATCGCTTCGTGCTTCAACCAGCCGGTATTGGCATCGGCCACCAAACGGTCACCCGGTTCCAATCGCTCGGCGACGGCCCGAATGCGACAGATGTCCGTATCAGGATCACCACCTACTTTCAGTTGAAAACGGCGATAGCCCCGGGCACGGTACCCCGCTACGTTGTCCGCCATGGCCTCCGGCGATTGCTGCGAGATGGCTCGATAAAGGACAAAATCGTCCCCATACCGTCCCCCCAGCAGTTCGCAGACCGGCAGCCCAGCGGCCTTGCCCAGAATATCCCAGCAGGCCATGTCGACGGCTGACTTGACATAGGGATGGCCCTTCAACACGGTGTCCATTCGTTCGTTTAGCAGCCCGAGTTGCAGGGGGTTCATGCCAATCAGATGCGGCACCAATTCGATCAACCCGGTCCGAACACCGGCCGCATAAGCAGGCAGATAGAACGGGCCCAGCGGGCAGACTTCACCGTAACCCACCCATCCCTCGTCGGTCGTCACTCGAACGATGGTGCTATCGAACACGGTGACCGATTTGCCCCCCGACCAATGGTAGCCCCCTTCGCAGAGCGGCAGATCGACCTGATAGGCGGCGACATTGACAATCTTCATGATCGTGATTCCGTGTTCTCGTAGAGATGACGTCTGCCGACGGAGACATGCCGACGGTGCGGTGCAAACGAGCCGATTGTAATCGATCCCCATCGGGAAAAACAGGTGAACAACGGGCGAAGATGCGGGCCTGTTACAGCACCGGACCGAGGATGGCGATGGTGTTGTTCAGCAGTTGCTGGCGGAGCGACCAACTTGTTACCATCTCCATCGTCACCGGGTGTGATTGGGCGAGGTAGCTGTCCTGGCGATGACGTACTTCGGCGGTCATCGCTGGATCGTAGAAGAGGATATTGTTTTCGTAGTTAAGTTCAAAGCTGCGACGGTCCATGTTGGCAGAGCCGATCAGGGTGATCTGACCGTCCATGGTCAGCGACTTGGTGTGCAGTAGCCCACCTTCGTATTCGAAGATCCGCACCCCGGCGGCCAGCAGGTCGTGGTAGTAGCTACGGCTTGCCGCGCCCACGATCCACGAGTCGTTCTTTGCCGGGAAAATAATGGTTGTCTGGACGCCCCGTCGTGCGATGGCACATAAGGCCGCCTGCATCGGTTCGTCGGGGACGTAGTACGGTGTCGAGATCACCAATTCGCGACGCGCGGTGTACATCAGCGACTCGAACATCTCGGGCATGGCCGAGTAGCGAACGGTCGGCCCGGTCCCGATCACCTGCGCGGTCAGAGTTCCTTCGGCGCGAGGAATCGGCCGCCGCAACAAGTCCCCGAGGTCTTCCTCGACATGCGCCATCCAATCGGCAGCGAACAGATACTGGTTTTGGCGAGCGATCGGTCCTTGGAACCGCATCACGGCGTCGACCCAAGGAGCATACTTCGCTTTGATCCGGAATTCCGGGTCAGCACAATTCTGGCTGCCGCAATAGGTGATGTGGTCGTCGATCACGACGATCTTGCGATGGTTGCGCAGGTCGATGCGACCTTTCAAAGGCCGCAGCAACGGATTTCCAATGGGCAGGGCCGTGGCCAGATGGACGCCCGCCGCACGCATGGCTGGCCAGTGCTCCGATCCGATCATGATCCGCGAACCAAGCGCGTCTGCCATCGCTCGACACGTTACGTTGCGTGCGGCGGCTCGCTTCAACGCTTCGACAACCTTACAGCCACTGACGTCGGGCAACCAGATATAGAACAACAAGTGCACGTGGTCCCGCGCGGCATCGATATCGGCCACCATGGCATCGATGGTCGCATGCGAATCCTGCATCAACTGAGCCCGATTCCCGCCCATGGGCTCGAAGCCATTGATGGAACGTCCGACTCGAAACAGGTGGAAATAACGCTCTGGCAGATCGGCCCGCACGTACGCCTCGTCCGCGCCGGCAGCGTCACTCAAGCGGGGCATCCCCGCCAGCACCTCGCGCATCCGCCGGACACGCCGCCGCCCAATATTCACCTCGCCGAACAAAATGTAGGCCACAATGCCCGCCACAGGCATGGCGACAATCACCACCACCCAAGCGATCCGCGACGATGGCTCGCGGTGCGGCCTGAGAAGCACACGCACGATCAGCGCAAGCTGAATCACGACGTGCACGCCTCCAAAGATCAACGCTATCAGTTGGGCTCCCATCATACGTCAGAGTGTACCTTTCCAGGAATCGAGCACCACCCGTCAGGCACTTGTCGATGTGCAGATCGTAGCGGCAGCCACGCAAGCAGCCCGGCGGATCACCCCGCACCGTTTTCCAGCATAACGACCATCCACCACCAATTCCCAGTGGGCTATGGAAGAAATGTGTCCAACCGAGGAGGGTTTTCAGTGGTAAAGTGAGCGTGTCTGAAGCGCCATGGCCGACGCGCGATGCCTCCCTCAAACATGCATCGATCTGCTAGAGAAGGAAGTCCGGCAACTAATAAGGGCAACGACACAATGACTGGCTGTCTACGCGACTAAGCACCGTGCGAGAAATAACTGACGCACTTTCGGCCCCCCTCACCCTGCCCTCTCCCCGGAGGGGCGAGGGGACATCGGACAGTCATTACTCGAACGGTGCTAAGGGGTAAAGCTTAGCCCTTCTCTGGGCCGGAACTTGCCCAGAGTCGCTGGAGGTCGTCTGACACCGGTTGGCCTCGGACCATTCGCACAAACGATCGCTGGCACGCAAGGCCTCGGTCCTCGGCCCAACGAACTGCCGCGTGATTGTCGACCGGCACATCGATGTAGACTCGCTGGCCCGTCCAATCCGCTGCCGCCCGATCCAGCAAAACTCGGCCGCACACCTCGTCAGATGCGACCGCCGGCCCCAGTTGAACCGCTTGGGCTCCCCTTCGACTGAGCACATAGCCGCCCGTGCTGTCCAGGCCGGTCGTCAGGTAACCGCGCGATGCCGATTCCGCGATCAGCCGCGCCAGCAGCTTGCCACGCGGCGTTCTGGTCGCCAAGCGGTCCCGTCGCTCGATCGCGTCCAGTCCCCGCTGCCCCATCGGCTCGATCGCGTGAACACGAGCCTTCCCCAGGGTCATTTCTTCTATGCGTTGCGGTTCGGCACGTCGGGGTAGCCAAGGAATCCCGCCGTCAGAGATTTCACCTTCCATCCGCATCAACTCGTACTGACCCACAAAGCCCAACCGCTCGTACACCGGCCGACCTAACGCCGTGGCATCCAATCGCACCGTCGCGACACGATGACGATCCAGAAAGTCGAGGGCATGTTGAACGAGTCGAGTGCCGATGCCGCGATGCCGATGCTCGCTATCAACCAGCACCATGGCGATCCAAGCGACCGATCCGAACATGCAGACCGTTGTGGTGCCGACATCCTGCCCGTTGCATCGAGCAACGAAGCAGCCGTCCGGCTGCAGCCGCAAAAACCGCTGCCAATCTGCTTCCGTCTGATTCCAGTGGGCTTGAGCTTTCAGACGCATTCCTAGCGGGATATCCGCCTCGGTCATCAACCGGAACTCGATCCTGGTAACCATATTGTCAAATTACCCCACACGGCCAGCTCATTCAATCCCGCGAAGCCCACCTCCGTTCCCGCCCCTTGGTTTGTTCGTCGGACTACGCGTAAACCGCCGGTTAGCGCTAACCGCGCGCCCCGTGATTTACAAGTCGTTGGATGAGACTGCCGTCAATTGAAACACAGAGTCGTCCAGACGCATTCCAACCAGTTTTTGTTTATGGGTAAAACCACGAAAGAAACCGCACTTGGCGTATTTCGATCTTGCGATTTGCAGGAACTCGATGTCTCTTCATGCCCAACCGTTGTCGTTTGGTACGCCCTGTGCATCCAACAGGCTTTCGAGAAGCGGAGCCAAAAATCAAGTTGTATTTTGAGGGGCTGGTATTCTTTATTGGTCTCGAATGCATTCAACGCTGCTTTATTTCAAGGCTTCAAGCGTTCGCTTCTTCGCAGCTTTCGACTTCACTCAAATTTTTCTCATAAGGGGCAATCCATGCGAAAGTCCAAAAGTTCACTGGTTTTACTGACCTTTGTTATCCTGCAATTTCCTCTGTCAGCATGGGGTGAGATCCCGGTGCTGATCCGATTTCGCGAAAACCCGAGACAGGCCGACGCGGCGCTGATCGCGCGTAACGGAGGACGAGTCCACCGCCAGTTCCAATTGGTCCCGGCCGTAGCGGCCACGCTTCCAGCTCGAGCCATCGCGGCCTTGCGAGCCACCCCGGGCGTGGAAGCGGTCGAATTGGACGGCACGGTGGAATTGCATGACTACGACACGGTCTGGGGGGTAAAGAGGATTCGTGCCCCTATTGTCCACAGTGGCCTCTGGGTTGAAGACGGCGCGGAACCAGCCCCGATTTTGGCGACTGGGGTTCGAGTGGCGGTGCTTGATACAGGTGTCGACTACCATCATCTAGACTTAGCCCCAAACTACATGGGGGGCTACGACTTTGTCAACAATGATGCTGATCCGTGGGACGACCATGGGCACGGAACCCATGTCGCTGGTACGGTTGCCGCTTTGCTGAATGGAATCGGTGCCGTGGGTGCTGCTCCTGAAGTTGATTTGTATGCCCTGAAAGTCATGAATGCCAATGGAACCGGCTCGTGGTCGGCGGTGCTGGCCGCTTTGGATTGGGCAGTGCAAAATGAAATGCATATCGTAAACCTCAGCATTGGTTCTTCCGTGGATCCTGGAACCACCGTACAAGCAGCGTTCGACAATGCGTACGCGGCCGGTTTGGTGATCGTGTCCTCGGCCGGTAACTCGGGGTTGGGCGAGGATACGGTAGGATTTCCCGCCAAATATGAATCGGTGATCGCTGTCGCATCGACGACCACTTCCAATTCGCGATCGTCTTTTTCTAGCACCGGGCCGGATGTGGAGTTAGCCGCGCCTGGTTCGTCGATCTACTCGACCGTTTCTGGTGGCGGTTACGGTTGGAAAAGCGGTACCTCGATGGCCGCGCCACACGTCGCGGGAACCGCAGCCCTGGTGATCGCATCGGGAATCATCGACCTGGACGGTGACGGCCGGATCAACGACGAGGTGCGGTGGGTTCTGCAGTCCACGGCAGTAGATCTGGGGCCGGAGGGACGCGACGATCATTTCGGGTATGGCTTGATTGATGCGGTGGCCGCAGTACAGCTTGCTGCGGGCGAAGAAGACGACCAGATCGAAGAACCTGAACCCGTGGAACCTGAACCGGTTGCCCCCATCTTCGATGCACCGTCGAATCTCACGGCGACCGCCTCGGGCAGGGAAGTGACGCTCACGTGGCAAGACAATTCGAATGTCGAGGAGGCTTTCGAAGTGTATTGTGGCGTAAGAATCCGTGGCAATAATTACGATTGGAACCACTTGACTTATGTGGATGCTGACACGACGACGCTGGTGACGACCATGTCAAGCGGCGGAACCTACCGGTTCCGTGTGCGAGCCGTCGCCGGTGACGAGACCACGGCTTGGTCCGAACAGGTGCAGATCAGGGTTCGATAGCCGTCGGCCATTGAAAGCAGTACCAGAGGTCGGACTCGAACCGACACGTCCTTAACGGACACTGGATTTTGAATCCAGCGCGTCTGCCAATTCCGCCACTCTGGCTATCGTGCAAGGCAGTTACTGGCTCATTATCGTCGAAACTCGCCGGTCTGCAAGAGGCAATTCTCTCGCGAACCGATTTCTTTTGGAAGCGGCGACGTAATCCTAACCCGGCCTCCGGCCGCAACCAACGTAGGTTGGGTCTCCGACCCGACCCGACTTGCCCCGACTCGCCCCGGTCGGGACGGAGTCCCAACCTACGAAGATGCCCGCACCGTGCAGGCATCCTACAGGTGAAGACTCTAAAGCCATCGCGCCTGGCCCCAGCCCAAACCAGGCTCCAATCGCCGCACGGGTCACGGACCGACCAAGCCCACCACCCAGCAAAAATAGGCAACGGGAGCGGCCAATAAAAGCGAGTCGAGGACATCCAGGATTCCGCCCAGTCCGGGTAACGAGGCTCCACTGTCCTTGCACTGCATGTCGCGTTTGAGCAACGATTCGGAGAGGTCGCCGATCACGCCGGCCGATCCAACCAACAGGCCGTAGAGGGTACTGCCCACCAGATCGGTTGGTTCCACTGCAGATCCTACGATGCCGATAACGATCACCTGGAAAAAGATCCAAGACGCGATCACGGCGGTTGCCAGCCCACCGATCAACCCCGCGACGGTTTTTTTGGGGCTGATCCGAGGCGCAAGTTTGCGGCGTCCGAGATATCGTCCGCTGAAATAGGCTCCTGCGTCAGACATTTTGACGACAAAGATCACCGAGACCAGCGCCGCCATTCCCCAACGGTTGTCATGATGCAGGCGCAAAGCCGTCAGGAAAACGATCGGCACAGCCAAGTAGATGACCGTCATGATTCCCAAGGCCACATGGACCACCGATTGGCCGGGCTGCCGAAATCGAAGCATTTCCGCCGAAAAGATCAAAGCGGATGCAAACGCCACGGCCAGGAGGGGCCAATTCAGGTGCATCGCGAATACAACTTCAGGGAGTGTCGATCCGCTCAGGTTTTGCAGCAAAGGCACGAATCCTGCCAGCACGACGATCTGAGCACCAGCATGGACGCTCCAGGACGACGGATGCAGATTCTGCCCCTGAAACAAGTACAGCACTTCGCGCACCGCGGCAGCGGTCAGCAACAGCGCCAGCGGCACGAGCCAGATTCCAGGAGCGCCGAAGTGAAAATGGAAATCGGCGACGATCAGCGCCAGCAGCGGCGTGATGATCAGTGTTGCGGACAGCAGTCGCCAACGAAGCACCTAAGATTCCTCCTCGGCGGCATTCAGGCCCCCGTAACGTCGATCGCGGGCAGCGAAATCGTGGATCGCCCGATGAAGATCCTCTTCTCGGAACTCGGGCCAGTAACGGTCCGTTACCCAGAATTCGGCATAGCTGATCTGCCACAGCAGGAAATTGCTGACCCGCATCTCGCCCGCGGTCCGAATGACCAGGTCCGGGTCGGGCATGCCGGCCGTGTACAGATGATCGGCGATGCACGACTCGGTGATCTGGTCCGCCGCCAGGTCCCCGCTAGCGATGCGACGGGCGATGCGACGAACAGCGTCCACCACCTCGGCGCGACCACCATAGTTGATCGCCAAGCATAGGCGCGTGCCGGAGTTAGTGGAACTCAGCCGAATCGTCTTGTCCATCTCCTCTTGGACACTCGGCGGAATCCCATCCCGGCGTCCGATCACGTCGACAACCAGATTGTGCTGCATGATCCGATCCCGTTCGTCGATCATGTACTGTTCCAGCAGATGCATCAAGAAATTCAGTTCGTTCGGCGGGCGTTTCCAGTTTTCGCTGGACAAGCAGTACAAAGTCAACTGCTGAATGTCCAGCCGGGCCGATTCTTCGACCGTCGCCCGGACACTGGCCACACCATGGCGATGACCTTCGATACGCGGCAGCTTACGCTGTTGCGCCCAACGTCCGTTTCCGTCCATGATCACGGCGATATGTTGGGGCCACCGGTGGCGAGGGATCGCCAAGGTGTCGGCAAGGGTCGGAGTGGACGGCTGGATGGTCTCGGTCATGACAGGCTGTTGGCGAAGATCGTTTGCTCGCGGTCCGGACCGACGGATACGACGTCGACGGGTCGTCCTACCAATTGGGTAACGCGGTCCAAGTATTGCCGTGCACCGTCCGGCAGGTCCTCTAGACGTCGGACTTTGGAAACATCCGTCTCCCAGCCCGGCATGGTCTCATAGATCGGCTGAACCAGACGCAGATCATCGACGTGGCTGGGAAATCGATCGATCCGTTGGCCGTTCAATTCGTAGGCCACGCAAATCCGGACTTCGGGCAATTGGCTCAGCACATCCAACATCATCATCGCCAATCCATCCACGCCGCTCAGTCTGGCCGTATATCGGACGGCCACGGCGTCGAACCAACCGCAGCGACGCGGCCGACCGGTCGTCGTACCGTACTCGTTTCCCAAGTCTCGGATTCGCTGTCCGGTCTGGTCGTGCAATTCGGTCGGGAACGGACCGCCTCCGACTCGCGTTGTGTACGCCTTGGCCACCCCCAGCACCCGCTTGATCCACCGCGGGGGCACACCCGAGCCGCCGCACACACCGACTCCCGAACTGTTGCTGCTGGTCACAAAGGGAAAGGTGCCATGATCGATGTCTAACAGGGACCCCTGGGCGCCTTCGAACAGGATCTTTTTTCCGGCTTCCAACGCGTCGTGCAGGTAATGCGTGGTCTCCTGGACGTAAGGTCGCAAACGCTCGGCGTAACCACCGAATTCGTCGCAAATCGTCGCCGCATCCAACATGTCCGAAACGCCCAACTGCGACAAAAGTCGAGCTTTGAAGGCGACGATCGAGGAGATCTTTTCACGAAAATCAGGCCGGTACATGTCACCCAGACGGACGGCGTTTGAACGGCCGTACTTGTCCCGGTAACAAGGGCCGATGCCACGCAAGGTTGTGCCGATGCTCTCGCCGCCGACCAACGATTCGTTGATCGCCCGGTCCTCCGCGATGTGCCACGGCAGAACTACATGAACCCGATCGCTGATCCGCAGATTTTCTGCGACCGGAATCCCCCGCTCCAAAAGCGAATCGATTTCTTGCAAAATCGTGGGCGGATTAAGAACCACCCCAGGCCCGACAATATTCATTACCCCATGATTGAGTATTCCGCTGGGGATGTGGTGCAGCTTATAGACCTGATCGCCCAGAACCACAGTATGGCCGGCATTGGAACCGCCCTGGTAGCGAACCACGATGTCAAATTGAGAAGTCAGCAGGTCGACGATCTTTCCTTTTGCCTCGTCGCCCCATTGCAGTCCGATCACGGAGGTTCCAGCCAATTCGATTCTCCCCAAAATTGTGCGAGCACGACCAAAAAAACCTGGGCACCAGTGTAGTGATACCAGAACACTCTGGTCAAGCCGTCGCCGCTGAGCGTTACTGTTCGATCATCAAACGGCTGATCTTCCGGCTGCTCACGTTCAGCGGTACTTGCTCCAACTGGTGCGCGGTGACCCAGCGCAGATCGTCACGGTCCGCGGCTCCGTCGATCCATCGAGCCCGGTGGCACACCAGGGTGATTCGATATCGAGTGACCCCATGCTTGATGGTCGTCAGATGCTCTCCCACCTCGACCTGTTGCCCTGTCAGCTCGGCCACACGCTGGACGGCCTCCGCTGCAAACGCTTTGCCTTGCGGTTTGCGTACAGCGAACCGAGGAAAATCCCACATGCCAGCCCAGCGTTCGTCCGGTCCGCAATGACGCAACAGGACCAGACCATCACGGTGCACCACCAAAGCTGCTTCCAGCAACGGTTCGTAGACCGTCTTTTTGCTTGGGATCGGGATCTGGTCTTGCAGACCGGCAGCTTGCGTCGGACATAACTGTCGAACCGGGCACTGCTGGCAATTCGGATCGCGAGGCGTACAGATTTCGCTGCCCAATTCCATCAGCGCCTGGTTGAACTGGCCGCAGTGGTTACGAGGCAACAGGTGTTCGGCCAGTGCCCACAGAATGCGTTGGCCTTCGCCACGCGTCGGATCTTCGCGGTAGGCCAGCAGACGCGAGTATAACCGGATGGTGTTCGCTTCCAGGATCGGCGTCCGGGCGTCCCAGGCGATCGACATGATGGCCCCCGCCGTATACCTGCCGATGCCGGGCAAGGCGACGATCGCCTGCAGATCCTGTGGAAACCGGCCATCATGCTGCTGGACTATCAACTGAGCCGCCTGATGCATCTGCCGAGCTCGCCGATAGTAGCCCAGCCCCTCCCACTGGCGCAGCACCTGCTGCTGGTCTGCAGCCGCCAGATCAGCAAGCGTCGGAAACGCTGCCAGAAACCGCTGGAAGTAATCGATCACCGTGGCGACCTGAGTCTGTTGCAGCATGATCTCACTGACCCAAATCGCGTAGGGATCACGAGTCCGCCGCCAAGGCAGATCGCGGGCATGGCTGCGGAACCAGGTCAGCAACCGACGTCGGAACTGCTGACACCACCCAGGATCAGGAAAGGCGACGGTCGTGACAGGTTTCAAACGATCTTTCCGGGGCATCGACGATCCTTCCTGCTCGTATTCGTGCTCATCATCGTACTCGATCCACAG
>REEF01000838.1 GCA_007695205.1 Planctomycetaceae bacterium | reverse complement strand
CCCCTGGTTCACCGTCCCCTGGCTCACCGTCCCCTGGCTCACCGTCCCCGGGCTCACCGTCCCCGGGCTCACCGTCCCCTGGTTCACCGTCCCCTGGTTCACCGTCACCGGACTGTCCTTCACCACCTTCCTCGTTTTCGCGAATACGATCGGCCAAGTCTCCCGTGCGTTCGGCGATCTTTCCTTGGTCGTCCGCAAGCTGCAGCGGATCCCCGCCGCCTTCGGTGCGGCCCTGGACACTTCGTTGCAACCGCAACAGTCGCTCGACCTCCTTGATGTACTCGCGGAACCGATCCTGATCTCGCTGCAAACGATCCGAGCGGTCTTCGCTCAACAGCAACTCCAGCAGGGCCTTCATCTCGCCGTGCACCTCGCGTTGATTCTCCAAGGCACGGTTCAACTGCTCCTGACCGATCAGCCGCACGACCGAGTCCAGCTTGACGGCTGTCAGGTTCTCTTTCGATTGGCGGAGCGCGTTGAGCAGCAGCGCGGCGCGTTGCGGATTGGTCACCCCTTCGATGCGGGCCATATCATCCAGCAGCTTCTCCAGCTTGGCATACCTGTCGGCCACCAGTCCCTGCTGCAGCGTCAATTGGTCGATCGCACTGGGTTCTTTTCTGGCTCCGTCCTGAGCCTCAGCGCGATCGGCGGCTGGAGTCATCCAGACGGACCAGGCCACCAGCACCACGATTGCCCACCTTGCCCTGTTCACGGCATGTTTCCTTATTGAAGGACTCGACGCAAACCCTGCCGACGTTCGGATTCGGTTCGGTCGATCAGTTCCTGTTGTTCGCGAATCAACTGCCGGACGATCTCCAGCAATTCGTTAAACGTTTCCAATTCCAGCATCTGCTGCAGGATTTCCTCCAACTCCGCCAGGATATCGTTGGTCTGTTGGACGGCCGCCTTTGCTTCCGCCACTGCGACATTCGGGTCGAACTGACGATCATCCATCGCCTGTGCCAGCTTCTTCTCCAACAGCGCGATCCTCCGGTCCAGTTCCGGGAACATCGTATCGGCCACCCATTGCATCGGATCGGCGATCAACTCCTTCAATCGCTGTTTGCGATCCTCGGTATCGATACGATTGTTGATCAGTTCCTCGCGGATTTCGCGGAAGGCGGTGGCAACGCCCACCAGTTCCTGGCCCGATTTTCGACCCTGCTGGAAAGCCTGCTGCGTCCTCAGTAATCTTAGCGATTGCTGGCGTTCGGCAAGTCGTTCGGGGTCCGGGCGTTGCTGGTCCGCATCGTCCGAATCGAGAACATCCCCCGGTTCCACGGTCCGAGCGGGTGAAGCCGATTGCACGCGATTCAGGAAGTCCCGAGCCTGATTCATTTCTTCCACGATCTGTTCAAAACGTCGACGCTGGCCGATTTCCCGGGACTCCAGGATCGCCAGCAGCGCGTCGGGCGTGACGACATCCAACTGATATCGATCGCTACTGCCCACATTGGGGCCTCCGGTCAGGTCGTGTTTGTCCGAGGCCTTTACGGAAAAAACAAGCTTGTCATTCGGCTGCAGTTCCAGAGGTTCTGTTGCTTGGGAACGCAGCGTGCGGAAATCCAATGCCGCATCGACTTGGCCCCCGCTGGTCAGGTCGAAGGGATGCGACTGCTGCACCTTGGTCGGATTGTCCGATTCGGCATCGCCCTGTTGCATCCGGATGTCGAACCAGGTCTGATCGACGGCATAGTCGTCCGAGATTTCGCCCTCGACCGGGATGATCACATCGGGCGTCACGGCCGTGCTGATCCCACGCAGCCTGATATCGACCTGGGGCGGTTGGTCGATCAGGATGGGCACAAAGATGCGATACGGCCGCTCGGTCATGACGTTGTCCACGTCGACCAGCGTGACGTCCAGGGTCAGGTTATCGTCCAGCTTGGGCACTCGGTGTTCGAACTGGTAGCGTTGGGCGTCGTCGCCTTGCACATCCAGCGTGATCAATTCTTGGGTATCGGGATGGTACAGGTCCACGCGCTGCAACGGCTTGTTGGTCAAAACGCGGATCGTCACGTCGGTGCCTTGTGGCAGTTGCGTCGCACCGGTCAGCGTATCGGTGCGAGGCATCCACGCCGTCTGCGATTCGTCGACCAAATAGTCCGGAAACACGCAATCCAGTTCCACATCGACCACCGTCGGGCTGTCGACCACCTGGATCTGGAAATCGCGAACCCGATCGTCGTATCCCAGCACATCGAACGAGACGCTGGACAGGATGCCACGCAACGGTTTTCCTTGGAATGCGTACTGCTGGTAATCGCCCCGCGATCGTCGCAGGCGATTCATGGTGACTCGGCCTCGTTCCCCATCGGTTGTCCTGTAGTACAGCAAGCAGACCTCGGGGATCACTGCCGCGGCCAGATCCGCTTGGACTCGGAGCCGCACGTTCGAACCCTTGGCGACCTTGACCGACCGCTGCTCGTCAAAGCGGATCAAGGGGGCTTCCTGGGTGGACTGCGGAGCATCTTCGGGGCCCAACAGTTCGATGCCGACCACCTCGATCCGTGCGTTGCGGGGCCACGGATCATCGCTCAGCAAGTAGATGCGGTTGACCCACAGTGCCAAGGCCGGCTGATTCAAAACATAGAAAACCAGCAGCGAAGCCAGCAGGGCGGCCGCTACCCCGCCGCTGCGCACAAGTGGGACGAAACGGAAGACGCGGCGCAACTGCACGGTCGCCGATTGTTCTCGCGCCTGCTGAGCGGTCTGCAGCAGCATGCGGGGATCGAAAGGATCGGCGTGGCTGGGATCTTCGGTCAATTCGACCGACGTGACCAAACGCTGGTCGAAGTCACGGAACCGCCGTTCCAGCAGAAGGGCCAAGCTGCGGTTGGTCAGCGGCATGAGCATGCGGCTCAGCACCCAGCGGTACAGGATCACCGCCAACACGGTGGCGATCACCACCAGCACCACGATGCGGGCGCCCCGCGGCATCTCGCTGGCCCCGGCCAGCACCGGCAGGTAATCCAATGCCAGGGTGATCCAGAACGTTGCTCCCAGCCAGATCAGGGCCACGCTCAGCCCTTGCAGGCAGACGTAGGCCCGGATGCGCCAGCGCAGACCGGCCAACAAAGATTCGATCTGCGGGTCCAGATGCTTTGTCCGATCAGCCATGGTTTTCTCTCGTGCCCATCGATCTTCTTTCTTACGCCAAACGGTTTAGACGCCGAATCGTCCATTCAAGTGCCAGGACCCCTGCGATCAACAGCATCAACCACGTCATCAACTGGCGATCGAAGTCCCGATCGGGGGTACCGGGTAAGTAACTGACGAAATCCTGCGGCTCTAACAACTCTGCCAGCGGCGGCTGCTCGCTGGGGTTGCCAGCGAGCGATTCGACGCCGATATAGTAGACGCCGCCCGTCGACGTAGCGATGTCGGCTAACACGGCGTCGTTACGCTGCGGATTTTCGACTTCCAACGCCGGCACGCGAGTCCGCACCTCGCGCACCAGCAGCTCATCCAGATCGGCTTGCGGGGGCCGCAGTTCGATGCGGTAATCGCCTTCGGCCACGGCGGTGAACTGGCCGTGAAAGCTGCCTTCGCGAACCCCGCCTTCGATGCTGCGCAGCAACAGCGGGGTGCGAGTCCGGTTGGGATGGACCAGGCTGGCGGTGACCTCCGGAATCTGCAGCGGCCGATTCTGCGTATCGGTCAGCATGGCCTGCACCACCACCGTATCGCCCAACAGGCATCGATCCTTGTCGACCAGCAAAACTCCCCGATTGGAATCCCGCAGCAGACGGCCTTGCGAGGCCCAACGGATCAGTTTGGTGTAGTACCGGTCGAAGTAGGTCTCGTCGATCGCACGGATCCGCCACATCTCGCCACTGGCCTGGAAGAACACGCGTCCGGCTCCGTAAAAGTGGCCAGCCAGATAGATCGGCAGCGTCTCGTCGATGGTCGTGTTGGGATCCGAGAACCGTGCATAGACTCGGGCGCCCGGCTTCGGGTCCTTGACCGCATAGTATCCGAAAACGCCCTCGAATGCCGCCCAAGCGGCCTCGCTATCCAGACGATCGTCCTCTAACCACAAAAAGTCGGCCTCCAACCCATCACGCGTAAAGTCCAACGGCCACGCGTTTTCGCCGCCGAAACGACCGAGCCCCAGGGTGGGCGAACCGCTGCTGAACAGCACCACGGGATACAGAGCGCGAATCGTATTGAAACGCGTATCGGTGCGGCGCATGTCAGCCCACTGTGGGGTGTGTACCGGTCCAGCGACCACGATCAATCCGCCGGCTCGTTCGGCGACCCACTGTTCCAGAGCCTGGACCTGCAGCAGATCCAACTCGGTCCAATCCGGATCGAAGGCCACGATACAATCGTATTCGGACAGTTCTTCGATATCCGCAGGGAATTCGAATAACAGATTGTCGGCTTCCTGCGAGATCCCCGGGCGACCGGTCTGCAGCAGCACGTCCACCACGGTGTCGCGGTCGCGGTACAGGTAGGTCCGCAGGAACTGGTATTCACGAGTTGGACCGCCTGCCAGGATCAGCACCCGCGAACGTCGCTCGATGACCTCGACGTTCGCCGTCTTGGAATCGTCCAAAGGATTGTGATCTCGCGGGGGCGGTTGGATGGCAAGTTCATAGGTGCGTCGCCCGGTCTGGTCGGGATGGACCTCGAACCGGACGGTCACGATTTCTCCATCGCCGCCCAGTTCCACCGTCCGTTCGTCTTCGATCGTTTCTTCTCGTGCGTCTTCGGCCGCACCGGTGGGATAGGACGTCAATCGCGCCTCGATCGTCGATCCGCTGTAGTTATTGGCTTGGATATAGCCGGCGATCGTGAACCGGTCGCCCGGATAAACCCGTTCGGGTGCTTCCAGATCGACCACGCGTACGTTCAGCGGGCGGCGATCGTTGCCCAGCCCCACGGTGAAGATCGGGATCTCGGCCACCCGAGCCAGCGCGGTGGCCGACGAAGGTTCGACGCCCGTATTCTGCTGGCCGTCGCTGAACAGCACGATTCCGGCGATCGGGCCTCCCCGTTCCTTGTTCACCAAATAACGCAGGGCCTCGCCGATCCGAGTCTCCAAGCCTCGAGCCGCCAGTGCCGTCTCCCAGTCGACTTCCTCGATCTGGTCCAGCTCCTGATCGTCGTCTGCATCCTGATCACCAGCGGACGGCGAAATGTCTTGCAACCCGATCACGGCCAGCAGGGGGAGCTCCGGATTGCGCAGGCTGGCCACTGCCAGGACCACCAGCCCGATCAACAGCGCCAGCACCCCGCCCAACAACGCCCAAGCGTCGGAATCAGGTCGCGACGCCCAGCGTCTAGCGAGCAGATGGATCAGCAGCAGAAGCACGCCCAGCAGGAGTAACGCTCCCGCGACCGACGCGGTGCTCCGTCCCGCTCGAAGCGATTGGGCCAACGCCAATTCGGCCGCGTCCTGCGGGTCCCCTTCCTCCGCCGATGGCCATTTCGGCATCGCAGCCACCTCGTGCGCTCGCGGATGCTGGTCGAATCGATAGACGACCACATCGTGCTGTTTACGCAACTCGTTCATCAACGGCCCGTCCGCGATCTGTTGGACCACACGTTGGATGCGGCTGGTCGGACTGGGCGAATCGGAATGTTCGCTGTCCAGCAGGCCCATACTCTGGCTGGTATCGACCAGCAGCAGCACCCTCGAGTTGTTGACCAGTTTCCGTTCGGAGCGTTTTTCGAGATTGAAATAGTAGAACAGCACGCCCGTGAAAGCGGCCAGCCGCAACAGCATCAACAACCCGCTCAACGCCGGTGACAGCTCGACGCTGTCCCGAAGATACATCCATACCACGTAGGCCATCACAGCGATGCCCACCCCGATCAGCAGCATCCATTGCCACCACTCGGTCATCGCTTGTAGCCGCGCAAACTGATAAAAGTCGCGCGGCGTGTCGGTGGCCAACAAGTAATACATCGTCGCAGGTCTCCCGAGTCCGCAGGCTTGGGCGTGCGGACCAGTGGCGTGTCAGGTCTTCCTCGGTGTCGGATGGTAGCTGGCCGAGTAGGCCAAGGCTTGTTCGGCGATCAACAGGATCAGCAGCAGCCCCATCAACAGCAGACTGCGGTTGCTGCCGCCTAGGCCGGCCAATTCGTAGGTGAATTCTTCGGCCGAGCGGAATTCGGCTTTGACCGGCGAGAGGGCGTTCAGCAGGTCCCTGGAATCGACTAATCTCAGGTCGCCGCCCTGCGGGTCGACATTCAAGGCAAAGCGGCGGACATCCGCTTGCCCGCTGGTCGTGACGGGCCAAGCTTCGTAGATCCCGCTGCGATCGGTCTGGATCTGGCCGTCGATCAGCGATTGGCCGATCGCTGCCGACATGATGGGCGAATCGGCGGACGCACGAGCTGCCGACCGGTCGATCACCGTGCGCGTCTCCGGCGTATCGCCCGGAGCGATGAACTGCAGATCCTGACGGAATTTGTCGACTTCCAAGGACACGACGATCGGCGTTCCGACCGGCCGCGAATCGAAATCGCGTCGACCGGCCGCCAGGTACGACTGCAGTTTGAGCGCGACGACGACAAAGCTGGGGTCATTGCCCCAGTTGGTCCAGCCTGGCTCGACCGGCGCCAGGAAAGCCATGATCCGGCCCTCGCCGAATCTCCGTTCGACGACCAGCGGCATCTGGTTTCGCAGCGATGCGGCGATCTGCACGGTCGAGTCGGGGTCCGGTTTCCAACGCACCGGGGGCCGCACGTACTGCTGGACCGTGATCAGCCGGATCAGCGGATTCCGCTCGCCCGAAAACACTTCGAAAACCGGATGGTCGCTGAAGACGATATCCGGTGCCTCGCGGAAGTCATCCGGCGGCAAAAAATCCTCGCTCTGCACGGGCAGCGGAAAGATCCCCGTCCCGCTGCGGAACAGACGCTGCGTGTAAAAGTCCAGATCCGCCTCGGGCCCCACGAAGAAAGCGACCCCGCCGCCTGCGGTCGCGTACAATTCCAGGTTCTCGATCGCCCGATCGTCCAAACGGGGCACGTCCAGCAGGAACACGGCATGATAATCCTGCAGCACCTGGGGCGATGCATCGCGGAGGAAATCGGGCGCCTTGATCTCCGGGAGGATGCCCGTGTTCGCCCGGCCGCCGGGTCGAAAGGCCGAAGCCAGGAAGTAGGCATGCCGCTGTTCGGGCGATCCGTCGATGATCAAAACGGACTCGCTGGCCGGAATATCGATCACGCACCAACGCCGGTTGTCCGCAGCGACCGCATCGTCAGGCAATGTGGCTTCGACCACGTGCCGACCCGGCCTGGGGAAATACGCTTGAACTCGACGCGTGACACTCTGCCCCGGTTCGATCTCCTCGATCAACACCGTCGGCATCTCGTCGATCCTACCCGAACCTTGGGCTGGGTTTTCGACCAAGGGCGAATCCGAATCGAAAAAGGTGGTGCGAACATTCAACTGGACATTGCGAGCCGTATCCGGCCCGAAGTTCCTGACCGTGACGTTCACCAGCAACGGGACACCCGCAGCCTGGGTCTCCTGCGCCGGCTGCAGATCGGTGATCGCCAGATTCTGCCGCATGGTCGCCGCGCAACTGACCAGTTGGATGTTGGCGGGCGATTGCTCCAGATCCCGCAGTTTCTCGCGGACCTCCATCGGGCTGTCCCAGGGGTTCGCGCGAAAATCAGAGACGACGTAGATCACACGATTCTCGTCGATCGAATCTTCCACCAAGCGCTGGACCGCAGCCAGCGCGGCGACCGGCCCGATCGACAAATCCGTAACCTCGAACGTGTTTCGCCGTTGTTCCAGGATCACGTCGAAATTGGGCGCGACGATCTCTGCATTGAAGTCGGCGATCTCCGCCACGCTGGCATCGTCGCCGATCAAATCGGCCAGCCGAGCCGCACGGGAGAATCGGATCAGGGTAAACTTCTGCAGGGTGTCCTCGTTGGCCGCTTGAGCACCGATCCGTTGGATCGCCTGTAACCCCAACTCGAAGGCGCTCGCGCCACCAGCTCGATCCGACATCGAGAAACTGTCGTCCAACAGCACATAATGATGCGTGGCTCGACCCCCGAACAGATTCAACCATTGACCTCGCGTTACCCATTGAGCCAGCATGGCGACCAGCAACGCGACGGCAAACACTCGCAGCAGCAACAGCAGAAACTGCTTCAGCCAGATCCATCGACGATGCTTCTTGTAGGCCTGCAACAGGAAATCCATCGCCGCCCAATGAACGCGACGGTGGCGCAGCATGTTGATTAAATGGATCAGCAGGGGCAACAGAACCAGCAGGAAACCCCAAGTCAGTGCTTGATGAACGAATTGCATGGCGTCCTAATTGCGGTGATGCATTCCTAAACGGCTGCTCAAGTAAGTGGCCAAAGCGGCGTCCAGCGGCTGGCTGGTCCGGATCAAGGCGTAATCGACCGTGTTCTTCGCACACCCGCGGCGAACGGTGTCCAAAAAAGCGCCCAACGCCTCCAGGTAGCCCTCGCGCAGTGCGCGAGGATTGCAGTTCAGATGGTCCATGGATTCCAAACCGTCGAATCGCATCGGGCCGGAAAATGGAAAATCCAGTTCGTCGTCGTCCATCACGTGAAACACCAACACGTCGTGCCCGCGCCGCCGCAACAGCTTCAAACCCCGCAACGTGCCCTCCGGGTCCGTCAGCAGGTCGGAAACCAGCACCATCAACCCCCGACGCGGAAGCTCCTCGGCCGCCGCTCGCAGGATCCCGTACATGTCCGTCTTGTCCTTCGGCTTCTGGACCGACAGCGATTCGATGATCGAGAACAGATGGTTGCGTTTGGTCCGACCCGGCACCCGCACGCGAATCCGCTCGTCGAACGTCCAGCAACCCACCGAATCCTGCTGTCGCAAGATCAGATAAGCCAGGCTGCCCGCGATCGTGCAGGCGTACTCGTACTTGTTCAGCGACCCCTGGCCGTACTGCATGCTGTTGGACACATCCACCAGCAACGTACACCGCAGATTGGTGTCCTCCACGTACTGCTTGACATACAAGCGGTCCTGCCGCGCCCAGACTTTCCAGTCCACATTGCGAAGATCATCACCCGCAGTGTATTCGCGGTGCTGGAGGAATTCGATCGATTGCCCGAAGTACGGACTGCGGTGCATGCCCGCAAGAAACCCCTCGACGATGTGCCGAGCCCGCAATTCCAGCCGCGAGATGCGTTTGATCGCCTCAGGATGCAAAAATTTTCTTGAATCGGGCATCGCTGGTCAATTCGTCCTCGTTGGTAGGCGTGATCTCCAAAAGCCGCTCGATGATCGCATCGGACGTCATCCCCTCGCTCTCCGCCGCAAAGTTGACCAGCAAGCGGTGACGCAACACGGGCTTGGCCAACGCCTGGATGTCATCGGTCGAAACATGCGCTCGACCGTAAAGCAGCGCCCGAGCTTTACCGCCCAGGATCAAAAACTGTACCGCTCGCGGTCCGGCACCCCACGATACCATTTCCTCCACAAAATCCGGAACGCCCGGATAACGTAACCGAGTCTGCCGAACCAGCGACAACGCATACCGGATGACGTGATCGGTCACCGGCACCTCGCGGACCATCCGCTGCAATTCCAGAATATCCGAACCGCTCAGCACCGGTTGGATATCGTCCGACTGGACCGCCGTGGTACGTCGAGCGATCTCGAATTCCTCGTCGAAACTGGGATAGTTCACAAAGACCTTGAACATGAACCGATCCTGCTGTGCTTCGGGCAGCGGATACGTCCCTTCCTGCTCGATGGGATTCTGCGTCGCCAGGACAAAAAACGGATCGGTCAACAGATGCCGGATGCGGCCGACCGTCACTTGTCGCTCCTGCATCGCCTCCAGCAACGCCGCCTGGGTCTTGGGCGGAGTCCGGTTGATTTCGTCGGCCAGAATTATGTTGGAGAAGATAGGCCCTTCCAAAAATCGTCGCTCTCGAGCACCCGTCGAACGATTCTCCTCGATAATCTCCGTACCCGTGATGTCCGCCGGCATCAGGTCCGGAGTGAATTGAATACGGCTGAACGACAGATTCAACGTTCGGGCCAACGTGCTGATCATCAACGTCTTGGCCAAGCCGGGCACCCCCTCCAATAAGCAGTGGCCTCGACTGAACAACGAGATCAACAACTCCTCAATCACCTGCTGCTGGCCAACGATCACTTGACCTAACTGATCGACAATCCTCTCGTGTGCCTCCTGCAGGCGATGGAAGACTGCCGTCGATGATGCCGATTCCGCAGGGACAGTTTCCCCATCGATGGACATATTAAAAATACCTTTCTGCGGGGTAAAAGCGTCTAAACGAAGGGCATGAGTAGACTTTGGTGCATACGTGAGTGCCCAACGTCGCTCGAAATGTTCAGGGAGAGGAGGGTAAGCACCCGGCCAGAAGTTTCTTGTCAATCAAGTTAGCCTTGCATGGGTGACGC
>REEF01000697.1 GCA_007695205.1 Planctomycetaceae bacterium | reverse complement strand
ATAGGTGGGTGGCACCTATCGAGTAACCATCGAGCAACCAATCAAGAAAGGTGGGTGGCACCTATCGAGCGGCGGCACCCATCGATCGGCGCTTATCGAGAAAGGTGGGTGGCACCTATTGCAAAAGGTGGGTGGCACCTATTGAGAAGCTAATAAGAAGGGGATGCCCTTGCGTAAAAAGTGTTGGGTTTCCGTGGGAGTGATTTGCTGGTACATTTCTGAGTCTCAGCCAGTTTTTCGGAAAGGCGGAATGTATGGAAAGTCTCGATTGGGTAGTGATCGCGACGTATTTCGCGATTGTGTTGGGAATCGCCTGGTGGGTCATTCGAAAGAATAAGGACACGGCGGACGATTATTTCCTGGCGGGGCGCAACCTCGGCTGGTGGGTCGTCGGGGCGTCGATCTTCTCATCGAATATCGGCTCGGAGCACCTTGTCGGCTTGGCCGGATCCGGCTGTACCGACGGTGTGGCGATGGCACACTACGAGCTTCACGCGTGGTGTTTGCTCGTGCTGGGCTGGGTTTTGGTGCCGTTTTACATGCGGTCTCGCGTGTTCACCATGCCCGAGTTTCTCGAACGTCGCTATAACCCGGCCTGTCGTTGGGTGCTGTCGATCATCTCGCTGGTCGCGTACGTCGTGACCAAGATCGCCGTCGGGATCTTCGCCGGGGGGATTGTGTTTTCCGTTCTTTTGCCGGAGCTTCGATTCGGGCCGCTGGATGCGTTTTGGATCGGTTCGATCCTGGTCATCGTCTTCACGGGAATCTACACGATTCTGGGTGGGCTGCGCGCCGTGGTGTTCGCCGATGCCCTGCAGACGGTGGTGTTGGTCCTCGGTTCGCTGCTGGTGACCATTTTTGGATTACAAGCGATCGGTGGTTGGAGTGAACTGCGATCGATGGTGGACAGCGAGATGTTCAACCTTTGGAAGCCTCTGGTCCCCGAAGGCATGACGGCGACATGGGCTCCGGTCAAAGAGTCGGACCGGATGGCGTGGTACTTCAATGATAACTACCCGTGGTTGAGCATGCTGTTCTGTGCGCCGGTGATCGGTCTTTGGTACTGGTGCACGGACCAATATATCGTCCAGCGAGCTCTCGCGACGCCCGATCAGACGCAGGCGCGGCGCAGTGCGATCTTCGCCGGTTTGCTGAAGCTGTTGCCGGTGTTCCTGTTTATCATCCCGGGCATCATCGCCTTTGCCTTGGCCGAGAGTGGTCGGATCGAAGGATTGCAAGAGACGTTGATCGATGCGGACGGGCAGGTGATCCGCGACGAAGCACAAAAGGCCTTTCCCTTATTGGTGGCTACCATCCTGCCGGTGGGCATTCGCGGCCTGGTGGTCGCCGGCATGTTGGCGGCTTTGATGAGTTCGCTATCGAGCACATTCAATGCGTCGGCGACGTTGTTCACGATGGACTTCTACAGCAAGCTGCATCCCAACGTGTCGCAACATCGTCTGGTGTGGATCGGCCGATTGGCGACGACCGTCATGGTGCTGATCGGATTGGCCTGGATCCCGGTGATCCAGGGTGGACGGGGGTTGTACGATTATCTGCAAGGCGTCCAGGCTTATTTGGCACCGCCCATCTTCGTCGTCTTCTTCCTGGGGATCTTCTGGAAGCGGCTGAACGGCCCCGGATGCCTGGCGGCCTTAATCGTCGGGGCACTGATGGGGTTGTTCCGCTTGGCGGTCGATACCCCACCCAAACTGATCAACGACTTTGCGTACACGCCGAACTCGTTTCTGTGGATTGTCAACAATACGTTCTTCCAGTACTACAGCATCCTGATCCTGTTGGTTTCGGCCGCCGCGATGATCGTGGTCAGCTACCTGACCCAGCAGCCGGATTATCAAAAGATCAGCGGGTTGACCTACGGTACATCCACTGCGGAAGACCGCCGCGAAACGCGAGCAAGCTGGAATTCGATCGACGTGCTGGCCTCGGCGGCCATCCTTGTCGCCATCCTGGCAGCCTACCTTTATTTCCGAGGTTAGGGGGATCGGTGAAAGGGGGGCGGACGTCGTTTTCAAACCCATTGCTTGCTTGCCTTTTATCAACCTTGGAGAAGAGAAACGTAGCGGATGAGCAACACGGATTACGATGTGGTGGTGATCGGGACGGGACCGGGCGGCGAAGGTGCAGCCATGCAGGCGACCAAGCTGAACCGCAAGGTGGCCGTCGTGGAACGCTACATGGAAGTCGGTGGCAACTGCACGCATCTGGGGACGATTCCCACCAAAGCCCTGCGATTCACCATCGCGCAGATGACGGAACTGAACCGCAACCGCATGTACCGGCACCTGACCGCTGGCCGCGCGATGTCCTTTCCGGAACTGCGGCGGGGCGCTGAATCGATTATCCGCCAGCAGGTGAATATGCGGAGCGGCTTTTACGAGCGCAATCGCGTGACGTTGATCGGTGGTCAAGCCCGGTTCGTGGATGCTCATACGATCGAAGTCGAATCGCCCAACGGAGCCAAGCAGCGGATCACCGCCGAATCGTTCATTATCGCCTGCGGGGCCCGAGCCTACCGACCGCCCGATGTCGACTTCTCGCATCCTCGCATCTTCGATAGCGATACGATCATCGCGCTCGAGCTGTCGCCGCAATCCATCACCATCTACGGGGCCGGGGTGATCGGATGCGAGTGGGCTTCGATGTTTCGCAATCTGGGCTGGAAGGTCAATCTAGTCAATACGCGGATGAAACTGCTGGAGTTCCTGGATGACGAAATCATCGACGCGCTCAGCTACCACCTGCGCGACTGCGGTGTGCTGATCCGACACCAGGAGACCTACTCGCATGTCGAAGGCCGCGATGACGGCGTGGTGCTGCATCTGGAGTCCGGCAAACAACTGAAGACCGATATCCTGCTGTGGGCCAACGGCCGCACCGGGAATTCCGATACGCTGGATGTCGAACGATTGGGGATCGAACCCGACAGTCGAGGCAATCTGATTGTCAACGAAAGCTTTCAGACTTCGGTACCCAACATCTATGCCGTCGGCGATGTGATCGGCTTTCCCTCACTGGCCAGCGCCGCCTACATGCAAGGCCGAGCCGCAGCGATCCATCTGGTCCAGGGTCGATGCGATCGGATGGGCCACGATATCCCCACCGGCATCTATACCAGCCCCGAAATCAGCTCGGTCGGGAAAACCGAACGTGAGTTGACCGCCGAAAGCGTTCCTTACGAAGTCGGACACGCCCAATTCAAGAGCTTGGCGCGGGGGCAGATCTCGGGCCAGACCGTGGGGATGCTCAAACTGCTGTTCCACCGCGAAACCCTGGCCATCCTGGGCATTCACTGCTTCGGCGCCAACGCTTCAGAGATTATCCATATCGGCCAGGCTATCATGAACCAGCCGGGGGAAATCAATTCGCTGCTGTACTTCATCAATACCACGTTCAATTATCCGACGATGGCCGAGGCCTATCGGGTGGCTGCCTTGAATGGGTATAATCGATTGTCGTAGGCCGTCTTCGATGCGACCCAATCGAAGGGGGCATCGAGCGCGTAGCAGGGCATTCTGCGAAAGGAAACGGTGATGGCAGATCAGCAACAGGCCTCGGATTCCCAAAATCCAGAAACCGAACAGCTTATTGTCGCTCGCATGTTTCATGGCATCGTGATTGCGACCCCCGAACGTGAGGCTTTGTGGGATCGCGTGAAGATCCATCAGGTCCACGATAAACTGGTGAAACTGCTTGCAGCCAAGCAACCTCCGGCCTTGATTTTGGATTTGGGAAAGGTAGAAAAAGCCTCGTCTGAAGCGCTCAGCATCCTGTTGAGGATCCGCGATCACGCGGTGGCTCGAAATCTGCAATTGCGATTATGCAATTTGCAGTATGCGGTGCGTGAGGTCATGAGAATTACGGAATTAACACGTCTTTTTGATATCTACGAGACCCTTCCAGAGGCCTATCGTGGTCTCTTGCAGGAAGATTAGCCTTTTCTTTTTGAGCGAAGCGCCGCATACTGCTGTTTTGCCCAAAAACCCCTGTCAGGCATTTTGAGCATGTTTTTAAGATTGGGAAAGTTCATATCACGTCGCTGGATGTGGGTGATCGTCGCGTGGGTGGCCGTCGTTGCCGTTCTGCGATTCTGGTCGCCAGCCTGGGATGATATCACTCAAGATGGAGATTTTGCCTACCTGCCTGCTGAAATGCCTAGCGTGGTAGGTGAGCAGTTGCTGAGCGAGGGATTTTCGGAGAATCGGGCGAAGAGTCAGATCGCGTTCTATGTGGTCCGCGAGGACCAGCCACTGGATCGCGAGGATCTGCACGTGGCCCACGATTTTGCTCGGCGTCTCAAGAATCTGCATGCCGTCGCGGCGTTCGAGCGCGGGCGGGCGCTGACGGAAGAAGCTCAGCGGTTGCAGCGCGCGGGGGACGAGCCGCAGGCCGAGCAGAAACGTTCGCTTGCCGAATCGGATTTTCAGAAAGCGCTGCTTGCGTTGGACGAAGCGATTCGTCTGGATGAAAACATGGCCGAGTACGAAGCCCAGCGTGCTGCGGAGCAAGAAAAAGAAGCGGCGGAAGAGGTCGCGCCGCTCGATGCAAAGACGTCTCGCCTGGCGAAGGTCTACCACAACCGTTACCTGGTGCGAACGTACTTGGGCGACGAGGACGCCGAACGGGATCGCAAACAGGCGTTGGCTTTAGATGCGTCCTTGGAAGACCAGACGGAGTTACTGCCTCGCGAAGCAGCCACATTACCCTTGCTGGATGTTTGGACATGGCTGGATGATGTCTTTGGTAGAAAGTTGCGAACGCGAACGGCCCGTCTGGTCATGCTTCAATTGTCGAACGAGTTCATGGCGACCGACAATATCCGGATTCTGGACTACCTGGAAGAAGACATTCTGAACGAGGTGCAAGCCACGGTACATGACGATTCGCTCCAGATCGGGTTTTCGGGTTCGGCTGCCGTAGGTGGTGATCTGTTGCGTGCCGCCAAAGACAGCATCAAGAACACGGAACTGTTCACCGTGGTGCTGGTCGTGCTGATCCTGGGCGTCGTGTATCGGTCCCCCTTGTTGATCGCCATGCCCTTGCTGACGATCACGGTCGCGTTGGCCGCGGCGACGGCCATCGTCGCTTTATTGACCCAGGTTGGCCGGATCCCCGGATTCGAATGGTGGAATTTTCAGGTCTTTACCACCACGCGGATCTTCATCGTGGTGATCCTGTTCGGGGCGGGAACGGACTATTTTCTGTTTCTGGTCGCACGATACAAGGAAGAACTGCAACGCGGTTTGACATCGACGGCGGCCATCGAGCAGGCGTTGGCGAAAGTCGGGGACGCGCTGGCCGCCAGTGCGTTGACCACCATCCTGGGCTTGGGCACGATGCTGTTTGCGGACTTCGGCAAGTTCAGCAATAGTGGTCCGGCGATCGCTTTGTGTCTGGCGGTCACGCTGATCGCCTGCGTCACCTTGGCTCCGGCATTGCTGCGCGGTTTGGGGCCGGTGGTCTTCTGGCCTTTCGGCGTCCGCCGCAACCCGGCGTCCTCGGCTGGCGACGCCAACGAAGACCGGCAACCCGCGGAAGCTCCCGGTCATTGGATATGGGAATTGGTTGCTCGAGGCATCGTCCGATATCCGGGGCTGATCCTGACGGCCAGCGTCCTGATCCTGCTGCCACTGGCGTACCACGGCGTGATCCACGGCAGGAACGTGACGTACGACTTCCTCGAACCATGGCCGTTCGCTCAAACGCTGGCTCGACAATACGGCAGCAGCGGCGAGATCACTTACGATTTCCTGCGGCAGTTGCCCGCAGATCGGCCCAGCCGCGTCGGGGCGGAACGGATGGCCGAACATTTTCATGTCGGCGAAAGCGGGCCGATCCAGGTGATCGCCTTCGATCCGGATGGCCGCTTCGATACTCGTGAGGGTCGCGAGCAGATCCGGGAATTGACGACCGATCTGTACCTGGACGATGTGGTGGCCGTTCGCAGCATCACCGACCCGCTGGGCGATTTTCCTCCGGGTCGGCGGCTCGGTCTGACCAACATGAAATCGTGGCTCATGCTGGTGACCAGCGCTCATCCGCGGACTCAGGAATTGTTCGTCTCCACGACCGGCGAACTGGCCGGGAGAGTCACACGGCTGGACGTGTTATTGGAACATGGTCCTTTTTCTGTGGAAGCCGGCGAAGCGTTAGAGCGGCTGGAAGCGCATCTGGCAACGTACCAGGATCAGCCCGATTCCCCCTGGAACAACGCAACGTTCGCGTTCGCGGGCACCGTTGCGGGCATTCGTGATCTGAAGCTGGTAACCCAGTCGGACAATACTCGTATCCAGATCCTGGTGATCCTGGCGGTGCTGGCGGTGTTGATCGCGATCCTCAGACGGCCGCTGATTTGCTCGTACATGATCCTGACGGTTTTGTTCAGCTATTTCGTGACGTTGGGCACCACCGAGCTGTTTTTCGGTTGGCTCGAGGGCCCGGAGTATCTTGGGCTGGACTGGAAAGTCCCCCTGTTCTTGTTCGTGATCCTGGTGGCGATCGGCCAGGACTATAACGTGTACTTGGCCACACGGGTGTTCGAAGAACAAAAGCGGCGCGGACCGCTGGCCGGATTGCAATACGCCGTGGTGCGGACCGGTGGGATCATCACAAGCTGTGGCGTGATCATGGCCGGAACGTTCAGCGCGATGACCAGCGGCGAGTGGGGCCGCTTCGTCCCGACCTGGATTCCCGGCGCTCAGCAGTTGTTCGGCGACGGCACGGCGCTGCCCGCGATCGTTCAATTGGGGTTCGCTTTGACACTGGGGGTCATGCTGGATACATTCGTGGTCAGGCCCATCCTGGTCCCGGCCTTCCTGGCGCTGTTATGCCGCTGGCAAGGCGATCGGTTGCCGGACGGGGCCGATGCGTCCGTCGATCGCGCGAAAGAACAGGGCGTCGACCAGACGGGTACCCACCATCGCCCGCGTGCTCGAATTGCCAATGCCCGGGCTACGTAAGGCCCCCACCGCCCGGGCAGACGACAGACGTGACAACGCGATCTTCTAACTCGCTACACCAGCACGGAATACCAAGTCGCCAATTGACAAACAACCTTTGCGACCGTCTGCTTATCGGTCAAAGATGCTGCGGATTTCGGAGTCAGGCGTTGGTCAAGGCGACCAGTTCGATGCCGTCCGAGGCACCGAGGTTGCGCGAGTATTGCTTGTCTTGGACATTGTTCCAGTGCTCATGCACGCCCAGACTGGCCAGACGCTGACTGGGCTCGGCATGATTGGGATCGTAGAACGTGCCCGACGGCGGATCGTGAGCCAGAGCGGCTTCGCGGAGGTAATCGTCCACGCCACCCTGACGTGGAAAATCTGTCCACTCGGCTTGCAGGAAGTCCAGTCCGACCGAATCGATGGCCACTGGATCTTGCGAAGCGATCAGACTGCAGGGCCAATGCCCTTCGAAGGGTGGGATGTTCATCCTCTTCGGCACTGGGTCTCTCGGGTGCAGTCCGGAAAATAGGCCGTCGATCAGATTCAGCACGGTCTTGCCTCCCAGATGCTCGTGGCCCATCAGGTCGACCAGAGCTCGGTAGACGCCCGACTGTTTCGAGAAACAGGCGGGATGCATGTCGTAGTAGCCTCGCTGGACCGGCCAGCGGACCAGCGAACCGTAGTGGTTCTTGGCGCAAAGCGTCACGCCCGAGCCCATGTGGGCTTTGAGATTGGCGAAGTTGACGACGTAATCAGCCTGGGCAAAACACGTGGGCACAAAGTCTTGCATTTCGACGTTCGGGCGGCAACTCCAGTACAAAGGCACGTCGGAAACCCGGACCCGGATGCGTCCGAACTGGCCGGCGTAGTCCTCGTATCGCACCTCGGGAAAGGCTCGTGCTAAAGGCTCGTGGTATTCATGGACCAGATAGGCCAGCGTATCGCAAACAGTGATGGCTTCTTGCCGTACACCGGCGGCGGTCAGTTGTTCCAACAGGGCCAGGAGCATCTGCGGTGCGGTGTTCATGTAGTTTTCGCGCCGTACAAAACGGTAACGCTCCGCGTCGACGTTTCCCTCTCGGTAGATCATCCCGACCCAATTCGGTTTGATGACGATCTTCTCGCCTGGATTCCAACCGGCATCGCCGCGCCCTCGGGTTTGATTCAGGTAGCGGAACAATTTGTCCCAAGCCTCAGGCACCGTCACTGCCCCCGCCACTGAACACACTGCACGGTCGAGCATGCTTTGGATACATGATGGATTAGCGTGGCGGTCCTGCCACCAGTAACCGTCCTCGGGGCCTTGCCAGTCGATGGCTTCGGGATCATGCACCCAGACGACTCGGCCGGGAAAGATACCTTTCGCTTCCCCGATGGGCCCAGAGCGGCCCGACGGATCCGCTGCCGCCGCCTGGCGAACGACGGTGGGAGACAAGGCGAATCCCGCCGCGGTGGTGCCGAGAAAACTCCGGCGATTGATAGCCTCTTTTCGCATGGGATGGCTCCTTGATGGGTTCGGCGTGAAGTCCCGTAAGTCGCGCCACTTCCCTTCATTCTGGTCGTTGGGCTCCCGTGCTGCAAGCCTGGATCGTTCCGGATCATTCTGCGAATTACCACCCAAGAACGCTAAGCTGCGACTGGAAGCACCCGGCCAGGAGTTTCTTGTCAATCAACGTGACGTTGCAGGAATGAGGTCAACGGGGTCGGGAGTCGTTTTCGGCCAACGATCAACCTTATGGGAAGCGGCCGAACCGGACGCGAAGTTCTTCTTCCCGGGTTCCTAAGTCGGCGCACGGGCTTCTGCCGCGCTGATGGGTTGGTTTTCTGCTGGAATCGGTGGTACACTATTTGTTGGTGAACTGAATCGCAATGATGTGTATCTGCTTCTGGGAAGGGAAATTATGGTGGTCAAATTGATCGTGGCGGATGATGAGGAAGTCATCCGCAAAGGACTGGCCGTCCTGCTGGCAAGTAACGAGATTCGACTCGTGGCCGAAGCGGCGACCGGCAACGAAGCGATATCGCTGACCCAGCGTCACAAGCCCGACGTATTGCTGTTGGACGTGCGGATGCCGGACTTGGATGGGCTGGACGCCTTGGAGCAGATTCGGGAGAACACGCCAGCGACCAAGGTGATCATGATCTCGGCCTACGACAATCCCAGCTACGTGGCTCGTGCCGTGGTGCTGGGTGCCGAGGATTTTCTGCTCAAGGACTCGCCGGCCGAAGCGTACGTCGCCGCGATCCATCGGGCTGTCGCGGGAGGCGAATCGGCAGCGGACTCGCTGTTCAGCCAGATCAAAGCCACGTTGCACGAGCGGTCTGATCCCAAGGCGGATGATGTACCACTGACCCGCCGCGAGTACCAGGTGCTCAGGCATTTAGCCTATGGACTCAGCAATCGCGAGATCGCTCTTTCGCTGAATATCAGCATAGAAACCGTGAAGGAACACGTGCAAAAAGTGTTGCGAAAACTGGACATGTCTTGCCGCACAGGTGCTGCCATTTGGCTGGTCAAACGCTGGTTGGCGTGAAGGACGATGGCAACGGAATACACGACCCCATCGTTGCATAAGAAGTAGGACGGATTGCCAATCCGTCCTACGAGCGAACTTTGTGCAATGTCGGGGACGATTCCGCTTACCCCGGATGATTCACATGGGGTCGAGCCAGCGGGTGGTCCATCGGCAACGGTGGCGTGCCGAAGATGACGAACTGTAGGGTCTGACCGGGATCGGCGATCAGGCTGTGCGGCACGCCGGCCGGGATCACGGCCACGCTGCCCGGCCGCAGCCGATAAGTGTGCTGGCCCAGTGTGATGGTGCCTGTCCCGCTCAGCAGGTAATAGATCTCGTCGTACCCCGGATGCAGATGCTGGTTGCCGCGCGTGATCTGTACCACATGCACGTTGGCGATTCCTCCCTGTCCCCCAGTGACGATGCGTTGCACCTGGCCAAAAGGGCAGTCCAGGGCGGCCGTTTCGTCCCGCTGGAAAACAAGGGCTTCCTTTTTCGGCCCGGCTAGTGATCTGACAGCCGCGGCCATCGCCGCCAGCGACTGGGGGTCGGCCAGCCGATGATCGTCGCCGATGACGATTAACGATTCGGGGGCCAGACCGCTACGAGCCCTCAACTCCAGGCTGTCGGTGAACGGGATCACATCATCGGCCGGCGAATGCAGGATGATCGCCTTCGACTTGACCCCGGTCGCCGATCCCCAGCGTTTCCAGGCCGGGCATAGCAGGACCAAGGGGGTACTGCCCGCAGTGATGTTCATGGCGACCGCGCCGCCTCGGCTGGAACCGACGACCACGTCGGGATCATGCCGGTCGAATTCGGCTTGGGCGATCGCCACGGCAGCAGCAAAGTCCTCGTCCGGCAATGCGGGGTTCAGGATCTGCCAGCCCTGATCCTGCAGGTAGGATGGCTTCAAGCCGCCGGGTACGGACTGCCAACCGTGCAAAAACAAAACTTTCATGCGTGGTTCTCCGTTCAACGAGCTGCCTGGCCCGGGTTATTTTGACGACCCGTTCGAACTGGCCGCAAGCACCCGGCCAGGTATTTCTTGGTGGAATCGGCGGAAGGGGTCGGGAGTCGTTTTCGGGCAAGCTCGTTTCCATA
>REEF01000432.1 GCA_007695205.1 Planctomycetaceae bacterium | reverse complement strand
CAAGAACCTCGGCAAACGCCTCGGATATCGCGGAGGTCATGCGGCGCTCGGACACGAAGCGATTTCTGTCAGCCCTTGGAGGGGTACATAGCTCCAAAGGAGTTCGTGGGGTTCAAGGGCTGAAAAATGCAGACGGTTTCGTACCAGGACGACTGCAAATGCAAGATAGCACCTGTGGACTCCACGCCACAAGCGATGCTTTGAGAGATCTTGGGTTCACCGGAAAACTCAAAGTTAACACTCAACTCCGGGCGTTGATGCGTCAGCCAAGAGGAGAGAACCGCGTCAAAGGGTTGGAAGTATCGGAGCTTTGGAACTGGGCAAATTCCATTGTCGATGACCAAACCGTCGTGCTGAAAGCGTATCGCGTGACCGTGGACGGTATACGAGAAGTGCTCAGGCGAGGCGGTGCTGTGGTTTCTCTTGTCGATGGGAATCATTGGGTTCGAATAGAAAAGGTATTTCCGCAGGATGGAAAGCTCTATGCTCGTGTTATAGATTCTGGGCGAGGAGGCTCCTACAACCAGTTGCTTGATTCTTTGTTCACGAGAATGGGCTCGGATAATGTAATCCTAAAGATCTTCAGAGGCTAACGCCATGATGAACACACTAGAACTTTTCGGTCCTGATCACAGGCTCAAGGTGTTTCGCAAAGTGACCAGGTTCTGGAATGCAGGTGGATGTACATACGATGAGTATGCATTCAACGTTATTACTCTGCTGGTGGGGGCGGATCTTAGCGAAGTAACGGCATGCCTCGGCGACTTACCGAGTGAACAAAGAAACAGACTTGTTATGTTCGCGGAAGCCTACTTCAGAGACAATGACTTTACACCGTATCCAGGTCTTTTTATGGTGGACACGAACAACCCAGAGGAGGTGGTCCGAAAGGGGCAAGAAATGCGACCGAAGTTCCGACAGCTTATGGAGTACCTGAAGATGGCAGATGAACGATCCCAGATGGCCTGACATGACGCCGGGGCGCGGGGTCAGGTCCTGCGGCCCAGCGGGCCATTGCCGTCAAACTCGGCGCGCTCGACCCCGAAAATCTGCCGAGTGCCCGAATCGTTCAGTTGATCGACGAAGGCAAGGCGGTGACCAGGATCAAGTACATCGGACGGACGCCGGTGCGGGCGGCGGCGATTCCGCTGCCGCTGGCTGATGGGACGATCAAGAGTCTGGTCCTGGAGTGGGTACCGCCCGGCTGGTTCAGCAAACCGCGTTGGCGGATGGTGGGCGTCGGTCCCGACATCACCCACTACTCGCTGGAGCGGGCGATGGACACCTACGTGTTCTCGCCGAAGGAAGCCAACGCCGCGCAACAAGCCGCCAACATCGCGGAACTGGCCTTGCACGTAATACCGTTGGGCGCGGCGGCAGACAATTTTGCGCAAGGCAACTACGGCGAGGCAGCGATTTCGCTGGCGGGCGACGCCGCCTTCTTGCTGACCGGAGGCAGCGGAAAACGGCACCGCCGCTAGGAAACCGGGCGCAACAACGGCAGCGAACACCGCAGGCAGAGGAGTGGCGGTGGCAAAAAATTTCGAAAAAGTGTCCAAGAAACGGACGAGACGGTTGCGCTCTCGTCTGTGTGAGTTTAAGAGTCCGACTATTCAGCAAGAAATGCGACGAGGGCCGTGTTCGTCGCTCGATACACGGCCCTCGCCGTTGATCCCTGGCGTCGGGGCAGCTCGAAGGCCGCCCCGACGCTCAGTACTAAGCCTCGCCGTGAAGCGCTAGGCGGCAGCAGTCGACCCAGAAACTGCTGCCCGCCAGCAGTGATGCTTCGACCCAGGAGGGAGGGTTGCGTTACAATCCCGCAAAAGTAACGCGAACGACAAGGCTTCCGAAATATCCTTCGATGTTGTGCGGGGGCTGGATGCTTTCTGTTGTTGAGATTGGCGTCAGATGTTGAGCGTTTAATTACTGATTTCGTCCGAGCGACACAAGAGCGAATTGACAGGAATGTTATGTTTTTTCAAAAGACCCTATCGGGGATAGCATTTAATTCAACGCTGGAACTTCCGAAGGGAACCGCAGGATGGTGGCCGGGGCTGGCGTTTCGTACTCGATGCTCGAGCCGATATCCTCCAGCCATTGCCGAGCCACATCGCGATCATCGAAAGCCAAACGCTGCCCGCCGACCATTTGGTACTGGCGATCCCCCTTGCCGGCGATCAGCACGGCGTCGCCCGGTTCGGCTTCGGCCAGCGCCCAACGGATCGCCTCCCCGCGGTCCGGCAGGATGTGCGAGCGGGCCGGACGATCGTATCCATCGATGATGTCATGAGCGATTTGCAAGGGTGACTGGTCGCGGGGATTGTCGTTGGTGATGATCCCCAGATGCGCAGTCCGCTCGACGATGCGGCCCATCAGCGGTCGATTCGCCGGATCGGCGGCCGCATCCGCACCGAACACACAGATCACTCGACCCGCCGTCACATTTCGCAACGCCTTCAGCGTCACCGCTAACGCATCGGGGGTACGTGCGTCGTCGACGTAGACACCAAAGGGTTGGCCGCAGCAGATCGATTGCATCCGCCCGGGCAGCCAAGTGACCGCTTCCAACCCACGAGCCACCGTGGTCAAATCGATACCCATCATCAGCCCGGCACCGGCCGCTGCCAGACAATTGTAGATGTGATGGTCGCCGAACATGGTCGTCTGAACCGCCGCGGTCTCGTCGCCCGCGGTCAGCAAAAAAGTCTGCTCGCCGGCGCAGCGGTCCACCAACGTGGCGGTCAATTCGGCCGGCATTTTCATCCCCACGGTCAGAACCGGATGGGACACGCGCCGCATCAGGTGCCGGCTGGCCGGATCGTCCGCATTGGCCACCAGGAAACCATGGGACTTCAGGTGGGCGAACAGACGGGCCTTGGCGCGGTGATAATTGATCACCGAACCGTGACAGTCCAGATGATCGCGGCGAACGTTGGTCAACACGGCAGCGTCCAATTCCAGGCCGGCAGTCTGCCGTTCGGCCAGCATGCGGCTGGAAGTTTCTACCACCGCGTGGGAACATCCGGATCGCCGGATTTTCGACAACGACTGTGCTAGCAGCGAAGCCGAAGGAACCGCGTCGCTGGGCGTTTGCCGCTTAGCGTTTGGCGTCCACGCCAGATCGCAAAGCACGCCCGATTTTTGCCCGGCCGTTTTCAAGATCGATTCGATCAGCAGGCTGACCGTCGTCTTGCCGTTGGTTCCCGTGACTCCGATGGTCTTCAGATGATGGCTGGGCCGATCCGCCAAATGGTGGCAGATCCACCCGTACGCCTCGCGGCTGTCCGGCACCACCAGCACGGGAGCTTTGATCGGTAATCGCCGTTCCGCGACCACCGCAACGGCGCCCCTTTGAAGTGCCTGCATCACATGGTCGTGACCGTCGTAATCTGCGGTTTGCACCGCGACGTACAGGGCACCATCGCGACACCGGCGTGGATCGCTGGTACAGGACGAGATTCGTAGATCGCGTCCCATCGAGGAGAAACTATGCGGGAAAATCTCGTTCAGACTGACGCTAGCACTGGTCTTGCGAAGTGACATATCCGCGGCCTCCTTGCCTTGGACATCTGGCGATGCAGGTTCCGAATTGGGTCATCAAGCTCGACGGCAGCCAAGTATCCTGCGATTCCTTTGCAGGGCGATGGCCGAGCAGCTCGGTACGGGGCTGCTCACGAGCTTGCGTGTGATGCACGGATTCTTTACCAATTGCCCCCAAATGTCAAGGTGATTTTGGCCTGATGCCCTGAAGACTTGTCGACGTGCTAAACTAATAAGGTTCCCTAAAAGCGGGGATTCAAGGTTCCTACGTGGCGGAAAAAGGGAAATGATTAGGGAGCGGATGAAATCACAAGTGTCACCCAAACAGTTGGCTCGAGCCCTTCAAGTCAGCGAATCGTCGGTCAAGCGGTGGTGCGACCAGGGAGTCATTCCCACCGTGCGCACCGCTGGGGGGCACCGGCGGATAGCGATCTCGACGGTCATCGACTTCCTTCAAAAGAACGATCATCGTTTGGTTCAACCTGAAATCCTGGGTTTGCCCGTCACCACGGGATCGACCGAACGAATGTTGCAAAGGGCTCAGCCCACCTTTCGCGAGGCCCTTTTGTGCGGCGACGAGCAGCAAGCGCGGGCGGTTGTTTTGGATCTGTTCTTGGCCGATCACGAATTGTCCGCCATCCTGGACGACGTGGTCGCCCGATCGCTTCACGAAATCGGTGAACTGTGGGGCTGTGGCGATGTCGACGTCTATCAGGAACGTCGAGCCTGCGAGATCTCGTTGCGAGTCCTGCACGAGATGCGTCAGGTGCTTCCAAGGAAGGAACCGCCAGTCGGTTTGGCGATCGGTGGGACCCCTGGATCGGATCTGTATCACGTTCCCAATACCATGGTCGATCTGGTCCTTCGTCAAGTCGGCTGGGACACCCATAACTTGGGGGTTGGCTTGCCTTTTGATACACTGCGCCAAGCGATCGCTGACCATCGTCCACGTCTGTTTTGGTTGAGCGTGTCTCATGTGGACGACAGCGACCAGTTCATCAGCGATTACGAGTCCTTGTTTGCCAGTGCTCCACCCGAGACGGCTTTTGTCGTGGGTGGACGCGCACTGGGTGAATCCCTTCGCCGCCACCTGCATTACGCCTCGTTTTGTGATAATCTAAGGCACTTGGAGAGTTTTGCCCGGTCACTGGCAACCGCTCCGCCCCAAGTCTCGGGTGCTGTTTCTGGTACGATGAATGAGAGTCGAGCATTCTGACATGCCGTGGCTCGCGGCGGTGGGCGTCATGGGTCTGATCTCTTTGGCTTTTCTTTTTACGGAGTTGAATCGATGGTACGCGGTTTTTCGAGCTTCATCTTTACGTCGTTGCTGCTGACGGCAACAGCGCTGGTTTTCGGCGAAACATCAGCGAA
Source organism: Planctomycetaceae bacterium (assembly GCA_007695205.1). Lineage (GTDB taxonomy): Bacteria > Planctomycetota > Planctomycetia > Pirellulales > Pirellulaceae > SKKK01. The sequence goes on along the minus strand of REEF01000432.1, from coordinate 5,729 downwards.
CTCCGATTGGCCTCAGTGGCGGGGTCCCTCCCGGGATGGCATGGTGCAAACAAGACCATGGCCCGAGACCATTTCCGGCGTCTCGGTCCAGCAATTGTGGCGGGTTGCATTGGGGCCCAGCTATTCGGGACCGATTGTCGGCGACGGCAAGGTCTTCACGACGGAGACGGCGGATCAGAAGTGGGAGGTCGTGCGAGCCTATGAACTGTCCAGTGGCAAGCCGATCTGGGAAACTCGGTGGGAAGGGTCGATGACGGTCCCCTTCTTTGCGGCGTCCAACGGTAGCTGGATTCGAGCGACTCCGGCGCTGGATGACGGCATGCTGTTCGTCGCCGGAATGCGGGATGTCCTGGTCTGCCTGGATGCCGATAGCGGGGAGGAAATTTGGAAAGTCGACTTCGTCCAGCAACTCGATACGCCGCTACCTTCGTTCGGGTTCGTCAGTTCGCCGCTGGTTTCTGGGGACTGGCTGTATGTCCAGGCCGCCGCCTCGTTGATCAAACTGAACAAACGAACCGGCGAGATCGCCTGGCGGACCTTACAGGACGGCGGTGGGATGTGGGGCAGCGCATTCTCGTCGCCCGCCTTGGTCCATCTGTTCGGTCGACAACAACTGCTGGTCCAAACCCGTCAAAAGCTGGCAGGTGTGAACCCCGAGGACGGGCAGGTGCTGTGGTCGCGAGACATCGAGGCGTTTCGGGGTATGAACATCCTGACCCCCACCGTCTACGAGTCCGGTGTGTTTACCAGCAGCTACGGGGGCCGCAGTCAGTTGATCCGATTGAGCGAAGACGGCGACGATTGGAAAGCCGATCAAGCTTGGGACAATCGACTGCAAGGCTACATGTCCACCCCCCTGTTGATCGACGGGCATGCCTTCCTGCATCTTCGGAACCAGCGAGCGGCGTGCATCCGCTTGTCCGATGGGGAAATCACCTGGATCAGCCAACCGTTCGGCCGGTATTGGAGTCTGGTCGGTCAAGGCCGCAAAATATTGGCGCTGGACGAACGAGGCGAACTGTTGTTGCTGCACGCCAATCCCGAAGAATTCGAAGTTTTGGACCGTCGCCAAATCGCCGAAGACGAAACCTGGGCTCATCTGGCCGTCGTCGACGATCTGCTCGTCATCCGCGAATTGGGGGCTCTTGCCGTCTATCGTTGGTCTGACGCCGTGCAGCCATAGCGAAACCTATTCGCGACAGACGAGATCCCCTTTGACAGCAAGCGATGGCCCTGATTATATTGATGTCTACATATATGGGGTCATGCGTCATCTTGCAGCCGGGGAGTGAAGAACATGCTTACGTGGACGACAGGTTTCTCGAGGGCGTTATCGAGCACCCGTTGGGTACTACCGATCTTGTTGGTAGCGGTTTGCTGGAACGTGTTAGCGAGCCGTTCTTCGGCCGCTGAACCGCCGCTGCCGGCCATCGAACACGCGTCGTGGATTTGGGGCGAGATGCAGAGCGACGTGGTCGAGTTTCGCGTCGAGTTGCCGATCGACCGCACTCCCACGTCGGCCGCCGTTTTGATCACGGCCGATAACGGTTACGAACTGTACGTCAACGGAGCGTTGGTGGGGTTCGACATCGGGCCGGGTAGCGAAGTATGGCAGTCGATCGAGCGTTGGGATATCCGGGATCGCTTGGTATCGGGGAAAAATGTTCTGGGAATTCGCGGCATTTGCCTGGGAGGCCAACGGGGCGTGATCGCTGCGCTTCGCATCGACTGGCAGGATGGCGATCCGATGGAGATGGTCACGGACGCTGATTGGCAGGTGACTTCGGTGGCAGAACCGGAGGAATACTCCCGAGCCGATTATGTCGAGGACGAGTCTTGGGCAGCCGCGACGGTATTGGGCCAGATGGGGATGTCGCCCTGGGGCCATCTGCGCTATGCCGGTTCGACCGGCGGTCGGCGTCTCGGATCCTTGCCGATACGTTTGGCGTTGACCTCGCCGGATGCCAATTTCGACTGGCCCGGGGCCATCGCTTTTATTTCCGACGATTGCAGCATTTACAAGAGGCTGCGTGGCGAGGCTTGGGGCATCGAGTTTCGGATCGATGATTGGACGCGAGCGTACACGATGTTCGATCTGCCGTGCCCGTCGAAAATCGGTCGAAAATTATGCATGATCGATCCGTCGAGCCCGGACGCAACGCCTCGCGTGCTGATCGACGCGGGTACGGGAGTGATCGGTTCGCCGAGTGTCAGCTACGATGGTCGATGGATCTATGTCGCCATGGCGCCGGAGGGAACCAGTTTTTTCCACATCTATCGCGTTCCTGTGGACGGCGGACGTCCGCAACAATTGACCGACGGTCCTTTCCATGACATCGATCCGGCCGAGTTGCCGGACGGGCGGATCGTCTTTTCGTCGACGCGAATCGGTACGTTCGAAGAGTACCATGGGGCGCCGTCGCGAGCCTTGTTCGTGATGCAAGCGGACGGCAGCAAGATCAAGTCGATCACGCACACACCGATCTTCGACAACGAACCCAAAGTGCTGGCCGATGGTCGGATCGCTTTTATCCGCAGCGACAACTTCTTCGGCCGCGCCAAAGTGGAAACGCAGATCCACGCGATCCGCCCGGACGGCACGGCCGGGCATACCGAATTCGGCGCGGACGTCGGTGCCGTCTACGGGACGCGACTTCGCTTGTTGGGCTACGGCAGCCCGGCTCCGCTGCCCGACGGCCGCGTGGCGGTGATCTCGAACCGGGGGACCTTTGTCGGGCATGTGGGCAGCGCGGAGCCTTCCTTCCAGCCGCTGCCCAGCGGGCTGGGCGACTTGGCAGCCCTGCCGGACGGTCGCTTGCTGGTCACCGTGCTGGCCAACGATCCGGCCGATCGGCGTTCCCGAGTCCTGGCGGTGCTGGATCCGGCCGACAATCGTTTGGTGAAGGTTTATCAGTCAGACGACACGCCGATCCATTCGCCCGTTTTCGTCGGAAGTCGTCCGCGTCCACCGATCCTACCGGACACCGTACAGGATTCGCAGGTGGGGCTGCCCAGTGCGACAGGGACCCTGTACGCACAGGATGTCCACATCACGCGCAAGACCGATGCCGACTGGGGCCGGATTCGCGCCATCCGCGTGCTTCGTTCGCGCGGCGTCAGCATGCGCGCTTCCCACTGGGATTTCGTCCACCAGGGCAAGGAGGTCATCGAGCTGGGGACGGTACCGATCGGGCCGGACGGATCGTTTTCCGTCGAGGTGCCGGCGGATGTGCCGCTGGCCGTCCAAGCGGTGGACGCCGAAGGGCGATCGGAATTGAACGAGATGTCCTGGGTCTATGTCCGACCGGGCGAATCCCGGTCCTGCGTCGGTTGTCACGATCATCGTCGCAACACACCGCCGGTGGCCAGCCGGTTGGCCGAAACGCAACGAGTCCGCCCGCTGCAGATGCTGGGGATGGGAAAACCGCATCGGTTCCGAGGCAACAACTCGGGGACCTCGGGCATGATGGACTTGCAGTTCGAGCGGTTCCGAGAGACCGCGTCGCTGAACCGATACCGGGATGTCAAAGGTCCGTTGCCCGACGGGCGGGACGAGATCACGGCATGGGTGGACCAGTTACGGAATTCCGACCAGCACATGCGGCTGTCGGCCGCCAATCGATTGGCCATGTTCCGCGATCGCTCGGCCGCGCCCGCGCTGGTCGAAGCGTTGCGCGATCCGATCCGCGAAGTTCGCGTGGCGGCGGCCATGGCGCTGGCCGCATGCGGGACCCGCGATAGCGTGCCAGCACTGCTGGGGCGATTGCAGGATAGCGATCCCAACGTGGCTCAGGCAGCGGCCGTGGCGTTGGAGAACCTGACGGCCTACCACCCGCCCATCGATCTGCCCGTCACGGCGGAAGGGAGAAGACGCCAGGCCGAAGCGTGGCAAGTCTGGCTGGACGAACACCCCTGGGATGTGCTCGAAGCTTTGCTGGTGCAACAAGTTGGGAGCGAGGATCGCGTCCAGCAGCGGCAAGCCATCGTGACGCTCGGGCACATCGGCGGCGACGCGGCTCGTTCCGCGCTGCGCGCCTACGTGGCCACCGAAAAGGACAACAATCCCTACCCGCCGTTCATCAACAGCAACCGGACCGATCGCTTCACCTTCGATGCCACCTCGCCCCTGAACCCCCGCACGCTGCAAGCCGCCACCCGCGCGCTGGGCTATCTGGCCGATGTCCAGTCCATCCCGTTGCTCGCGGAGATCCTGGTCGAGCATATCGATCCGGAAACCGGGAATCTGTTCCTGGCCGAAGCGGCAGTGGAAGCTTTGGGATGGATCGGGACGCCCGAGGCCGAAACGGTGTTGATCGAGACGTTCGCACGATTGGGCGACTATGTGGATTATGTCGGTTGGTACAGCGATCACCCGGCACTATACGCCTGCCACTCGTCCCCCATCCATGCGCGGGTGATCGAAGCCCTCGACCGCATCGGCTCGAAAAATGCCGCGCCGATTGTGCCTGATATCATCTGCTCGATCCCCACCGATCCCGATCGGGCGTTGTACTTGGAGACCGACACCTATGAACTGCTCGCCGGACGCGTCATCCGCCGTAGCGGGCGCGGCGATCAGTTGATCGAAACCTGTTTGGCGATTCTGGGCGATCCCGACGCCCAAGCCGATCCCGAACTGCTCCAGGCGCTCGATTCCGCGTTCAATGCCTGGGCGGGCAAACCCAACGCAGAGAATCGGGCGGCTCAATTGCTGTCCGCCGTGTGCCGCGACCCACGTTTCGAAGTCGCTATTCGAGCCGCGTACGACAGGTATCGAGCCAAGCCGGAAGAGACTTTCGCTCGAGAACTGGATAATCCCAAGGTCTTCCAGGTCGAGTTGCCTCATCGCCATTGGGTCCTGCTGTTTTTGGGCCGGACCCTCGGCAACCTTGGCGATGCCGCGTCGGTCGATACCTTGCTGGAATCGCTGACGCACGATTTGAACGAGGCCCGTCACGGGCGTCCTGATCCGGCCGAACCGAACATCCACCTGCTACAAATGGAAGCGACGCCCGCGTGGCGAGCTGCCGCGGCCTGGGCACTGGGGCATATCGGAGACCCTCGCGCTGTCGCCCCCTTGTTAGAGGTGATCGCCAATTTGGACAATGCGGTCGATACCCGATACGCCGCCGCCGAGGCGCTGGTGATGATCGCCGACCCCAACAGCGTCCCAGCGATCCAGGAGCTGGCTGCCGACTATCCGGAAGTCTCGGTACGACGAAAAATGCTGGAGGCCTGCGAATAAGCACCCGGCCACGCACATGGAAAAAGAACGGCAGAAACGGCTGGAACAGACGCGGCGGCGAAAAGCGAAGGAAATCGCTCCCCGTGCGGTGAAGGTGGATTCTCGACCAACCGACGAGACGGCTCCGGAATCGGACCCGCCGCCAGCCCGCCGTCGTGGCCGTCCCCAAAACCCGACGTAACGGCCGCCGACGTGACGGGCCTGAAGTACTTCGAAAAGCTGGCGCCGCTGCTGGAACGTCTGCACGACGTGGGCTGCGATCGGGACCGGGCCGGCAACCGGGAACTGCACTACGACAAGTTCTGTCTACCCCAACCGTTGCATAAACTTCCCTCGTAGGACGGATTGGCAATCCGTCCTACTCTTTAGTCCACGATATCCGGTCGGTTGCGAAGGATGACGTGGAAATGGTTGGACATCACGGCGAAACCCAGCACATCGATCGCGAAGCAGCCGGCCAGGAACTGCAACCGCTGTTCGATCC
>REEF01000195.1 GCA_007695205.1 Planctomycetaceae bacterium | reverse complement strand
TCGACCACCTGCTCGCAAAACATTCGCAGTTTCGCGATCGCCCCGACCGCGTCCGCGTGGGCATACGCCGCGGCGAAGCCCCCGAGCCCCGCGAGTTCCGGCCATTTCGCTCGGAGAAACTCGAAGTTGATCGATTTCATCAGCAGATAGTCACCGTCGGTGGTCATGCCGGGCCGGAATTGCGAATCGCGTGCCAAGCCGGCAAAAAAGTCTGTCGGTTTTCGTTCACGTATCCGAGTCGCCGTCAACCCCGAGCCGTTTCAACTGGGCGTCCAGCGTTTGGTAATGTTTCATTCCCAGCAGCCGAGCCGCTTCCGCCTTCACTCCGTTGGCCTGCAGCATCGCTTGCTGTAAGTACTGTCTGTGTATGTCGTTCAGGCGCTTCTCCAGGTCGAAATCATCACCCAATGGGCGTTCGGCGAGGCCTGTTCGGCTGCCTTTTTCCGGCATTTCCCCCAGGGCCGCGACCAGATCGCCTCGTCCCAACGTCGTTCCTTCCGCCAGGACGGCAGCCTGCACCAGAACATTGTAAAGTTGCCGGACGTTGCCTGGCCAGTCGTGTTTCTTCACAAATCCGATTGCGGGGGCAGAAAGCGTTTTGTGCTGGTAATTCGGTTCCTCGGCCTCGAACTGCCTGTTGATTTGGGCAAGCAGCTTTTCGGCGATCTTCGGGATGTCGCTCTTGCGATCTCTTAACGGTGGCAGCGTGATGGAAAGGGTGGCCAGGCGGTAATACAGATCCTCTCGAAACGATCCGTCGCGGATGGCATCGTGAAGATCGCGATTGGTCGCGGCGATGATCCGGACGTCGACCTGGCGTTCCCGGCCGTCTCCCACCCGGCGAATCATGCGGATACTCGAGCCCTCCCCTGGGATCGGCTGCAGGAGCCACGCAACGTATTTCTTGTTCCAAGCCAGTGGGTAATTGCTCAGCAGCCGAACCTCGTCGAACTGCTCGGTGGAAAGCAGCGTTTTGCCGGGACCAAGGTCGTCTTGCTTCGGCCGCTCGCCCTTCACCACTTCCATGATCTCGTCACGCTGGGCAGGCGGAAGCGATGCCGCCATCGCCCGCAAATCGCTGTGGCCGATCCACTGAACCAAGACTCGTTTCGCAGTCATACCGTCATTCCGGGTATATTACCTGTCCAGCGGTTTGCGCTGTCTTGAACAGTTCGGTCGGGGCCGGAAAAAAAAGAACCGTGGAACGCCCTGTATGGACAGGGGGGCAGGTACGTGGGGATAATCGAGCACGGTGGCCGGCCCGGGCTGCGGTGATCCGGTCATCCAAAACCTTCGATTTGTTTAGAGAAAGGAGCTCGTTACGATGAGAAGCACAACCCGATTGGTGTTCCTGACGATTTTGTGCCTGCTGGCCGTTCCCGGTGTATCGTTCGGGGAATCGGATTCCGAGCGGATTCGGGTGATCCTGGATACCGATGCGAACAACGAACTGGACGACCAGCTCGTCAGCCTCCCGCGGGACGTGCGTCGGATTCAGCCCTGGTCCCAGGACGGGCGCTACTGGCAGTACAAGGGCAGGCCCGTCCTGCTGTTGGGCGGGTCGGATCAGGGCAACCTGTTCAACCATCCGAACATCGGGTCGAACGGGCTGGAGGCCCACCTGGATCTGCTGGTCTCCGTCGGCGGCAACTATCTCCGCAATACGATGTCCAGCCGGGATCGCATCGACCCGGACAGCGATCTGTACAACGACATCAACCGTTAGCAATCGTTACTTCAGAAGGAGATCACGAGATGTTTTCAGGAAACTACCGTAGTCACAGAACTGGAATGGCCGTTGTGTTGTTGCTGGCGATGTTCTGGGGGGCTGTCCCCACGCCGGCGAGCGAGGCGGGTCATATCCAGCCGTATTCCGGGAATCCGTTCTACTGGCAATACCAGGGGAAACCCATCATGCTGGTCGGGGCCAGCGACAAAGACAACCTCTGGCAATGGACGGGGACACAACTGACCGAACACCTGGATCTCATGCGGTCGGTGGGCGGGAACTATGTGCGCAATACGATGTCCGACCGCAACGAAGGGGATCTTTTCGCCCCCAAACAGTTGGACGACGGCCGCTACGACCTCGACCAATGGAACGACGCCTATTGGGAGCGATTGCGTTTCTTCCTGGACCAGACGCACCAGCGCCAGATCATTGTCCAACTGACCTTGTGGGACTGGTTCGATCTCTCTGGATCCGGTGTATACGGCCGTTTCGCCGTGCATCCGCTGAATCCCGACAACAATATCAACTGGGAACCGGGCACGATCAGCAGCCACAGCGACTTCTATGGCGGTTCTCTTCGGCACAAGAAGCAACCGGTACTGGACTATCAGCACCGATACATCGACAAGCTGATGTCCATCACGCTGCAATACGATCACGTGCTGTACAACATCAACAACGAGAGCAGCCTGGGGGCCGAATGGGAAAACTACTGGGCGATCTACATCAAGGAAGCTGCCGAACAAGCCGGCAAGCAGATCCACGTGACGAGCATGCAGTTCGCGCCCGGCACATCGGTCCGGCATGTCATGACGTACCGTGATGTCTATTCTTTCGCCGAGGTGTCGCAGAACAACCAGGATGCTTTGGGGCCGGTGGGCAAGAAGCACTGGGACAACCTTCTGTTCTGGCGGAAAATGATCGCGATGAGTGACGCGGGCCCGATGCCGATCAACAACGTCAAAGTTTACGGCCAGGGCGTCGGGCTCAATACCGCAGCAGGCACCGAAAAGGAGGCTGTCGAGCGATTCTGGAGAAACATCTTCGGCGGCGCCGCGTCGACGCGGTTCCACCGTCCGGCCCTCCGCGACGACGGCCGCTGGGGATGGGGCATCGGCCTGTCTGAAAGAGCGCAGCAGACCCTGCGGGCCGTGAACATGTTCCTCGATGAATTTAACATCTTCAACGCAGAACCTTATGAAGCGTTTTCAACCGTGGGCAACTCGGTGGACTGCTATTGCATGGCCGATATCGGCAAAGCGTATGCCGTCTATTTCCCCGGCGGCCGGGCCACGGTTCACCTCGATCCATGGGTTTACGCGAAACAGGTCTCCGTGCGTTGGTTCGATATCGCCGCGTTGTCGTGGAGCGAAGAGGAAATCGTGGAACCGCAATGGGATCAACACGATGGAACGTCCTGGTGGGGTCCCCAGCGGATCCTGACCCTGGCCCCAGCAAACCATCGCTCCTACATCGCACTGGTACGGGTTATCGAATAAGAGTCCACTCAACAGGAGAAAAGAGCATGAGCACGAAGCAAACCCCTGTCTGCTGTGTTTTGGCGATACTTCTCTTCATGGTGCTCAGTTGTCCGGCGACAGCCGATGTGGACGAGCCCGTAGCCCAGGCCGGCGGTGTAGCGGTGGAATTGCCTCGCGAATCGAGGTTCCTTGCCACTCCGAACGGCGAAACCCCTACGGCGTGGTTGCGTGTTCGGAATCCGGGCGCCCAGGTTCGAAAGGTCCGTCTGGAGCTTCTCCTGAGGTCGCCGGACGAACACGAGACCCCGCATGATTACGAGTTCGAGGTGTCTGCTGGAGCAGACGAGCGGGTCTTCCTTCCGCAGGATCGACTCGATTTGAACGGAATCTACACGGTCCGCTTCCGGCTCATGGTGGATGAAGAGGTATCGGGCTGGAAACGGGACGTTATGGCCAGGTATTTGAGGAACCAGCCGGCGGGGAAGGGCGACAGTCATTTCCCCATCGGGTTTGCCAGCGGCGCGCCTCGGCCGACACCATGGCTTTTCGACATCGCCGCTTCCATCGGGTTCGAGTTTCACCGGTTCGAAACGCGCTGGCCGCAGGTCCAGCCGAACAAGGACACGTGGAACTGGCCGGTGATTGACGAGACGTTGGAGCTGATGGAAGCGCGGGGCATCCGGTTCCTGCCACTGGTGCACGGTTCGGCCCGATGGGCTGCCGATGGCTACCTGGACCCGCCCGAACCCGGAGCCTGGCGGCGGTGGCTGGCAGCCCTGGCCGATCGCTATCAGGGGCGCGCCGAGTTCTGGGAGATCTGGAACGAGCCAGACATCGGTTTTTTTCGGGGAACCGTCGAGGAGTACGTCGAAATGCAGCGCATCGCCCACGAGGCGATCAAATCGGTGGCTCCTGACGAGATCGTAGCCAGCGGCGGATTCACGCACCTGGGACATGGGCAAGTCAAGCCGGGGATCTACGAGGCCACGCTGGCGGAGTATCCGACCGCTTTCGATGTCTTCGCCTACCATCGGCACGGACCGTTTGGCGACTTTTACCGCGACCAGCACATTCTGTTCGCCGACTTGCGGCGACGGACGGGTACCCAACAGATGCCCATCGTCTTCAGCGAGACGGGCATGGATACCCGCTACGGCCAGCGGCACCAGGCCGAAACACTGATGAAGAAGATCAGCTATGCCTCGGCGATCGGAGCCCAAACCTACACCTGGTACAACCTGATGGATCGGGCCGGTGGCGAGCAGGCGAACCGCCCCGGGCACACCTATGGTCTGCTCACGAATCCGACCGGGACGGGCAATTTCGCCCAGATCGAAGATCGCATTCGACCCAAGGAGTCCTTGGTGGCCGCGGCGACGGCCGTACGCGAACTGAGAGGACGGCCTCATCTGGAGACATGGGTCCAGGATGGCCGTAGGTTCGCCTTCCTGTTCGGACGGCCCGACGATCACCTCCTGGTCAATTGGCGGGAGGATCCGCGAACCCCGGAGGCGATCTGGGTCGTAGCCGGTCCGATGGAACGTGTGAGCCGCCTTGATCTGTTCGGCAATGCCTCGCCTGTCCCTTTGGTGCAGGGACGAGCGTTGGTGTCGCTGAGCGAACCGAAATACTATCACTTCGAGGGAGGAACGACGGCGCCTCGGCTCCTTCAACCGCTGGTGGTGATGCCGGATCGGGTGAGCCCGGGCTCGGACAGGCAGGTTCTGCTCGATTTGGAACTGCACAATCCGCTGGACTGCGAAGTCCGGGTAGCCGTCGAGGTGAACGCCGCCGAGTTCACGATCCTCGATGATCTTGCAACGCGGACGGTCGCTGCCGACGGTTCCGCTCGCTTTCCGATTCGACTCGCCGTGGGCGAAGGACGGTTTGGCGAGATCAAACCGTTCGAGATCCGATTCAGGTTCGAAGATCTGCCCTGGGCGCCGGTGATGCGCGTGCCGGTCTCGTTCAACACGATTCAGGCGGGGCAGGGCCATCGTCTCAGGCTCAATGACTTGGGGCACGTGACCAACAAGCACGAGCACGATCCGCATACGGTGCATCTATTGTGGAGCGGCGTCGCGGATCTAAGCGCCGAAGTAAACGTGTCCACCGACATCGAAGACCAGGCGTTGAGGCTGAATGTGGTTGTGACCGACAACCAGCACCATCCCGCGCCGTCAGGAGCGTCCATTCCGGATGGCGACGCGCTGGAGGTCGGCTGGGCGACCGCCGACGGCGCCACCGGACGGCTGGAGATCGCAGGCGATTTGGGCGATTCGCCGCGAGTGGCAGGGTTTCACACAGGCATCCCGGACATTCGAAGCGCGGTCCGTTCCATCCAGATCAGCCGGGACGACAGCCGTACCACCTATCAACTGGAGCTGAATCTCGATCGGATGCAACTGGGGCCGGAAGACTTGCAAGCCGGCTTTCGATTCAACATCGCCGTCCATGACAACGACGGTGAAGGCCCCAAATCATGGATCTCGCCGGTGCCCGGGCTGGGCGGAGCCCGGCACTTCGATCCGACAGATTTCGCGATCCTGCGGATCAATGACTGAGCAAACTTTCACCCAACGACGAACCACATGGAAAACGCTTTGATCGGAAGGAGAGCATGAAATGCGTAAAGCAAGTAACCGGATGGCTCACATACAAATGATCGCGGTGTGGGTCATGATGATGTCTTGGGGCAGCGGCATGGCGGGGGCGGACGATGCCGGTCGAATCCAGCCGTATCGCGGGAATCCCTTCTACTGGCAGTACGAAGGCAAGCCGGTGTTGTTGCTGGGGGGCAGTGATGAAGATAACCCGTTCCAGTGGACGGGAAAACAACTGACCGATCAGCTCGATCTTCTCGTCTCCGTTGGTGGCAACTACCTCCGCAATACGATGTCCGACCGGGACGAGGGCAACGTGTACGCATTCCAACGCGTCGAGGACGGCCGATACGATCTGAACCAGTGGAATGACCCGTACTGGGATCGACTGCGGTTCTTCCTGGACGAGACGCGATCGCGCGGAATTATCGTGCAAGTGACGCTGTGGGATCAGCACGACCACACCGGAGGACTCTGGAGGTCCCATCCCTGGAACCCGCAGCGCAACGTCAACTACGACAGCCAGGTGATACGCGATCGCAACGATTTCTATGCTGCCGTGCAGGAGGACAACCAAGAGATCTTGCACTACCAAGAACGCTTCATCGACAAGCTGACGTCGGTCACACTCGACTATCCCCACGTCCTGTATAACATCAACAACGAGAGCTGGGCGGGCGTCGAGTGGGAGAACCACTGGGCCAAGTACCTCCATCGCCGAGCGAACGAAAGGGGCAAGACGATCCACGTCACCAGCATGCACATGAGGCCGTGGATCACGGTCCGTCACGTGCTGACCTATCCGGAACTGTATTCGTTCGTAGAGATCTCGCAGAACAACCAGGATTCGATGGGGGCGCGAGGCCACGCGCATTGGGAGAACATCATGCGTTGGCGCGCAAAGCTCGCGACCCGGCCCATGCCCCTGAACAACGAGAAGATCTATGGCGTCGGGCAGGGTGCCAACTATTCGGCGGGCGACGGCCGGGAGGCGGTACGAAGGTTCTGGCGGAATATCTTCGCCGGGTGCGCTTCCAGCCGCTTTCATCGTCCTGTCGAGGATCGGTGGGGCATTGGACTGGGGCCGCTTGCGCAGACCCAGTTGAGAGCCATGCGGATGTTGCTGGAGAAGCTGGACGTTTTCTCGTGTTCGCCACACAACGACCTGCTGTCACCGTTGGATATCTCGTGCGAGGCCTATTGCCTGGCCGACATCGGGCGGCAGTACGCCGTCTATTTCCCCGATGGCCGCCAAGCCATCGAGTTGGATCCGTGGGTGTTCGTGGACTCGATGACGCTGCGCTGGCTGGATATCGAACGCGGAGAATGGTCCGACGAAACGGTGATCCCGGTCGAGCGGGACTATTTCGACCCGCAATGGCTCCACAAAGCCAAGGTGCGGCTGCAAACGCCCGACAACCGCCCCCATGTCGCGCTGCTCCGGGTTCCGATGCCATCAGGGCAAGAGGGTCGAGAGTCTCTTTCGGCGAACGATTAACCACATGGAAAGCGGCTTATTCGAAAACGACTCCCGCCCCATGTGGCCGTTCGCGTCAGGACCTCTTCGAGATGTGCCACAATACTCCAGGACCGCGCTTTGACTGATCATAGGAGAATCGAAATGGGTTTGGTTCGATTTTATAGACAGCACATTCGCCGAATGTTTCTCGGCATGCTGCTGGTGGCTGCGTGTGTGGCTGGACTTGTGGTGCCGGGATCTACGATGGCGGACGCGGGGTTTCAGCAAAGGGCAAACATGCTGCTGGATTGGGCGATAAACGACACGAACACCAACCCCAGCACGGCTTCTGGCTGGCTCAGGCCCGCTTTGCCATGGGGTTGGAGGACGAAGCTCGGCAACAGGTGGCGGCGTGTCTCGACCGGCTGCACCCCAACGATCCACCGTTCCAGCTCTGGGCGTGCATGGACACCTATCTTCGCTGGCAGCATCGGTATGGGGAAACCCTGCGGGAAAAGACTCGTCAAGCCATGCTTGCGACCCCGTTCTTCGATCGTCGGGAGACGTCCATGACCGAGAACAAGAACGTCATGCTGGCTGCGGCCGCGTATCTCTCGCACGTGGCTTGGCCTGACTCCGATTTCGCCAGCCGCTTTTTGCCCGACGATCCGCACGGCCGCGAGACCTTGCTGGCAACCATGGAGGAGTATGTCTTTTTCGGCGAGCGCGAGCACAATTCGCCTACGTATTACGTCCATCACTACGGTCCGCTACGCAGCCTGGGAGACTTGGCTCACGACGAACAGATGCGGCGCCGGGCGAATCTTACTGCCGAATGGATGCTCGCGTCGGCGGCCCCGCAGTGGCTGGCGGGCCATTGGGCCGCACCCACGCGACGCGTCTACGTGCCATTTCGCGCCCAGTCCCAGTACCGCGCATCCACGGCGCTTCTATGGCTGTTCTTCGGCGGCCTGATGCCCACCAGACCGGCCTCAGAGTACTCGTTTACCGTACAATCGGCTGTGTCCGACTACCGACCTCCACAGATCTTGGTCGACATCGCGACGCAGCGGGACGCCGCCTACATCCATCGCGAAACGCACCACAGCCCGGGCCCGCTTGCGGAATTCTACAGCACCCCGGAAATGAGCTACTATTCGACCACCTACATGACTCCAGATTATGCCGTCTACAGCATGGTCGAGGACGTGCCCGAGTGGCCGCGGTGGAACGACCAGGTCCAGCGCTGGGGCGTGTGCTGGCGCCGGGATCGCGGCGAAAGTGTCTTGTTTCTTCTGCATCCGACCAACACGAAAGTTCGTAACCTGGGGGCAAGCCGTTACGAACAGGTTTTACAGCACCAGGATACGCTCCTGGCCGTGCTGGACGTCCCGGCCGACGATCCTCATCCGGAACTGCGAGGCTATATCCCCCGAGCACCCGAAGATGTTATCGACGAATCCGATCGAGGCCGTCTGTATTTGGATTACGGCACTGTCCGCATCGGTCTGATGGTGACCCAAGGCTTTCCTTGGAAACCCGGTACAACCCAGTTTGTAACGCCGCTGCGCCGCGCCGGGGTTGTCGTCGAAGCCGCCGCAGGAGATGCTCACGAGTCTCTTTCAGCGTTTCGGGACGACCTGGCAACACGTCTGGACGCCGCATCCTGGACTGCCGATCCGAATCCTGCCCTCGCATTCACCTCCCGGGACGGAAAGAAACTCCGGATTATCTACGACACGTCCCGGCAGGTAGACGGCGTCGAGCTAGTCTACTCCCTAGAACATTGGCCGCTGCTGGAGAACCCTTGGATGCAGCAAATGGTCGGCGGCCACATTCTCGACATCCGTTACGGCCCTGAACGTCGAACCTACGACTTTTCGCAATGGCAGGTCACCACGCATCACGACCAGCAGCATCCGTGACCACCTTTTGCCAGGTTGACCCCATGGTTGCATAAAGCTCCCTCGTGGGACGGATTGCCAATCCGTCCTACTTTTTATGCAACCATGGGGTCCACTGGCCCCAATTGGACGAAGACATCAGTGCGGAACAACCGGCACCTGTCGCCGTATGCTTGCGGCGGCGGGCTCCCTGGGGAATTCGCTGATGCCCAGCGTCTTGAGATCGTGCATCGTCGTGGGTAGGAAACAGGTGCCCTGCGTGAAGCTCTTGCCAAAGCCGCTCAACCCTGCTCGGTTGAAGTACAGATCCGCCGCATATTCCAGGGGTTCTCTCTGCCGCTGGTCCGGGTCGATCAGCACGGAGTAGGCAACGCCCGGGCCGATGAGGCTCAGGCGGCTGGCGCTGCCCGTCTGCGAGTACCGAGGATGGCGGCAGCTTGAATAGACGAAGCCGGGCCGCTCCTGCTGGTGCATGAACATTTCTCTGAAAAGATAGGCCACATTGTCCTGCAGGGTCTGCCGCGTATCCTCGCGGGGTTCCACCAGATCGTACATCTTCAGCCCGCGTAGCAGCACGCCGGTCATGAAGGGTTTTGACCCCCAGCAGCGAGGCGCATGGTCGCACTCGTTGCCGTCGATCCAGTGTCCCCAAAGACCTCGCTCGGGGTGCTGAGTCCAGATGACGATGTCGGCCATCAGCTTCGCCGCGTTCCGATAGTACGGATTGGCATCAAAGTCATAGCCTGCCATCACCGCGACCATCGGCCAACCCACGGTTCGTTCGGCTCCGTAACGGAAATCGGTGGTGTGATGGGCCAGCATGTCATTGATCTTGCGGCCCGTCTCCAGCAACCGCTCCTCGCCCGTCAAGGCATAGACGGCAAACAGGCCTTGTGACCAGATATGGCCGCCGCGGCCTCCCGAGTGCGTATTGAAGCCGCCCATGCCCTTCCAGTCGCGCGGGAAGTACATGGCGGTGTGCCCGATGCAGTGCGTGTACTGGTACCCCACGCGGTCAGCGGCGGCGTGATGGTGGATGGTATCGACATCGGCGCTGTGTGCGGCGGAGATGATCGCCTGGTCCAGCATGTCACGGTTTCCGGTCCGCAGGAAGTTGACCGCCAACGCCCACGAGGTGTCATACTCGTTGTTGCCCCAGTTCCAGGTGCGTTCGCCGAACCAGTCTCCGTAGTTGATGAACCCGTACTCGCGCTGCCGCTCGCGCCGCGCCACGAAATCCTCGAAGGCGTTGTCCAAGCTCTGCTCATAGCGTTGAAAGCGGTCGGGATGGCGAGGCAGGATCGTGTCCAGCACACCGACGTCGCAGTAATGCTGTGGCGTGCAGGCTGCGAACAGCGGCGCGTTCCACCAGTCGGCGGCCAGGTAGCGAGCCGGATCGTCGTCGCTGGTCCGTGGCGCGAAATCAACGGCGAAATCCGTGGTCAAACGCACGCCCGTACGGATCTTGT
>REEF01000355.1 GCA_007695205.1 Planctomycetaceae bacterium | reverse complement strand
ACCGCACGTACGGTTCGGAGGGAGGGGCGGCCGAACTCAATCGGCCGTCCCTACCCCTATCGTTCTATGCAGCCATGGGCTTGATCCTCTCGATCCTCGGATGCCCGACACCGATGGCGGTTGCGGCGGTCTATGCCCAGGGGCGCCCGTTCTTCTTCGTCCCGCAGATCGATACATCCATCCCCATCGCTTCGGCCATGCAGGCTTTGGCCAACATGGCCTTGTCCGCCTGGTCCGCCGAATCGGCGTAGGCCACCTGGATGTGATTGGCTTTGTGGCGCGCCATCATCAGGTCGCGCGACACCCCGTAGGTCACCGCATGCATGATCGGCCAGGCCGGAGTGGTCGCTTGCCAGCGACGTTCGGTTTCTTCCGGCGGCAACGCGACGACCCCGGCGCGTCCCAGGTCCATTTTCAGCCGATTCTTTTCGATGAAGATCCGTGACCAGACGATTTCACCCGGCTTGGAGATCCCCTTCAGCGTGCCTCCGCCGTTGGGGAAATACATGGCCGGTTGCCGCTCGCTGGACGCGCCTTTCCAGCCGCCTTTGAAATGGGCAGGCGGTGCCGATCCGCTGATCAAAAACACCCAGACATAATCCTGGACCGTTCCCGAAGCATCCCAATCGCCCCAGCGCAGATCGTGCAGCGTGTTCTCGACCGGTTGGCCCATGGCGCGGTGCAGCCGATACGTCATCAGACCGTCCAAGCCGGCGCATTGGTCGACTTCGTTGAAATGCGGTAAGGGTTCTCCCTTGTATAACACCCGTTTGCCATCCCGGCTCTTGACCGGTGGCCGGTCACTGTTGTTCAACGTGCCCTCGACCAGATCGCTGGCTGGCAGCAGATCCTTCAAGCCTTGCTGATACTGGATGCCGATCAGATCGCACCCGAAATCATCGGCGATGCGCACGGCCGCGATGTACATCTTGCATTGGGTCAGGATCTGCTGGTCGGTCAGATGTTGGTCATGGTCGGGACCGGTGACGAACTTCATCCCCTTGCGTTCCATCCATCGCCGCACTGCCATGGCCTGGTCGTCATCGACTTGAGTCGTTTCGTAGTACAGCGCCGATTGGCTCAACCGTTCCTTGTACACCCCGACGGGATTCAACAGGCCGTCCGGGATGATGGCGTTGAACATGCCCATACAACCTTCGTCGAACACGCCCATGATCGCCTTTTCCCGCCGCAGTTGATCGGCCATCGCCATCCCGAGCTTACGTTCCGCAGCTCCGACTTTGACGGTGGACAAACCGGTCACGTGATCCGTCTTGTGCCGAACGCGACCTTTTTCCAGCCAGGTCCGTAGCTTTTTTTGAAACGCATCCTGGCCGAAATCTTCGCTCCACAACGTCGAATAAGCGACATCGGCTTTGGTCAGCGACCCGTTCAGATTCAGCATGCCCACCAGACCGGGCCATGTGCCCGACCAGTTGGCGACGGTCAGGATCGGACCCTGATGCGAAATCAATCCGTGCAGCAAGTGATGCGAGTACTGCCAGACCGCTTCGGCCACGATCAATCGGCACTTCGGATCGATGTTGGCGAAGACCTCCATCCCCTCTCGCTGCGAACCGATGAATCCGTGCTGCTGGTGCTTCTTGAAGGGATGAGCGCGAACCAGTTGGTACCCGCACGCCTCGACCGCCCGACTCAAAGCCGCCTCCATCTCCTGCTGAGCAGGCCAGCACTTCTGATTGGCCGACAAACGCAGGTCTCCGTTGGCGACCAGCATGACGTCCTTGGAACCCGCTGCGGGCGGATTGACGATCTGCGGAATCTGATAAGCGGCCATCCGGCATGTCTCCATGGGTTTGCGCGATAGAAAGCATCGAGGTGATTTCGAACATCGCCTATCTTAACCTTCCAATCCAACGATCGAAAGGCCCAGAATGGCCAGCCGAACCCAGGCTGACTTGCCCTCTCGTAGCCGAAGTCGCGTCGCCCTCGTAGCCGAAGTCGCGTCGCCCTCGTAGCCGAAGTCGCCAGACTTCGGGAACCTGTAGCCGAAGTCGCCAGACTTCGGGTTGTCTTATAACGTCACCGAATTTTGGCAAATCCGGCTACCAACCGAATTTTGGCAAATCCGGCTACCAACCGAATTTTGGCAAATTCGGCTACCAACCGAATTTTGGCAAATTCGGCTACGGACCGAAATCGATATCGTCGTTACGGGTCTCTAGGTTTGGCAGTCGGTTTCACCCGCAATCGAACTGTCGGTTTGTGCGAAACCGGCGGAGCGTAGGTCATTGTCAGATCAGGCCTATCGCGATATGCTGAACGAGACGAGGGACTGGTAAAGATGCCGGGCCGGTAAGATTTGGTTGAACCAAGTGAAGAAGGAGACAATGATGGCTTACACACTTCCCGCGCTGCCGTACGCTTATGACGCGTTGGAACCGCATATCGATGCTCAGACGATGGAAATCCACCATACGAAGCATCATCAAGCGTATGTGAACAATGTGAACGCAGCACTCGAGGGCAGCGACTTGGCGAACAAGTCGGTGGAAGATCTGATCGCGGACTTGGGCGCGGTCCCTGAAGACAAGCGAACGGCCGTGCGAAACAACGGCGGTGGCCATGCGAACCATTCGCTGTTCTGGACGATCATGGCCAAAGACGCGGGCGGGCTGCCCACCGGCGATTTGGCGGCTGCGATCGAGAGCGAGCTGGGCGGGTTCGAACCGTTCAAAGAATCGTTCAACAAAGCCGCAGCGACTCGGTTCGGTAGCGGCTGGGCATGGTTGCTGGTCGATCCGACCGGCAAGCTGGCGGTGGGCTCGACGGCCAACCAGGACAGCCCCTTGATGGGTCAGGCGATCGCTGGGATCGCCGGGATCCCGATCCTGGGCCTGGATGTCTGGGAGCACGCGTATTACCTGAAGTACCAGAACCGTCGACCCGATTACATCTCGGCGTTCTGGAACGTCATCGACTGGAACGCGGTAGCCGCCCGCTACGCTGCAGCGAAAGCCTGAGCATCGTCGTAGAAACCGCTCGGGCGGTTTCGGTCGTCTCGCTCCGACGCGACCACTCGATGAGGACGACCACCCGCAGACCAATGCTTCTGCGGGTTTTTTGTTGCGATGGGGGCCGATTCCGTTCCGCAGGCAAGTTGCCGCCTAGCGCAACTGCACGGCGGCTCGCGTGCCCATATCCAAGAACTTGACCAGAACGACCATGTCCGCGTTGAAGCACATCCCCCGAGCTCCGGGCTGCAGGTCCATGCCCTCGGCCACCGCATGGCGGTAAAACGGCTCGGGTAACACACTGGACATATTGAACAGCACGGTTGCCAGATCGTCCGGCAGTCCTTGCGGCGAACTGGGGAACAGGATCTGTTGAGCTTGCGTCATCGACAGATGGCAGTTAAACAGCAGGACGTTCCCATCGTTGGTCGCCAGATTACGAATGGCCTCGGCGTAAGCGATCGGATCACCGTCTTGGGACTCGCCGTCCGAGATATGGATCACAATCGGCGGAAAACTGTCCGGGTGCTGCCGGATCCACTGGTCCAGGACCTGGTAAGCATGGTACAGCACGTGGCACATGGGCGTGCTGCCCTCAGCGACCGGGTCGACCCAGATCGGACTCTCCGCAGGAAACTCCATCCACTGGCCAGTCTCTTCGTCCTGGATCCGCTGCATCTTGGTATCGATCCGCGCCGGGTGATTGCCGATGTCCGTGACGGAAACCAATTCCCGTCCGGCCAGCGGACCGACCAACGCGGACTGGATGATCGGGCTGGCCTGCTGATCGGTTCGGTATCCGATCACGCCCACGTCCATATAGTCCCGGATGCCTTCGTCTCCGGAAGCGCGGATCGAGATGTTGTACAACCATCCGTTGACGGCATCGGCCAACTCGTCGCATTTGCGTCGATCAGACGCACCCAACGGTTCGACCATCGAGTACGATTGGTCCAACAAAAAAAGAATACACGCTTTGTGATCGCGGCTGATCTCTCGTTGGTAAGGCAAGACTCGCACCCCTCCCATGTCGGTGACGTGATCCGTTTTTTTGATGTTGATCCCAGCGTCGGGCTCGTCCGCTTCGATTATCGGCCGATCGATCGCACAAAACAAGTCCCGGAATCGAGAAGTCGAGAGAGAGGGTTCTCGGATGACCGCTTTACTTGGTCTTGCGGTGTTCTTCGGCCGCCAGTTGTTCCTGCCACTGCTGCAGACACTGGAATGCTTGCATCGGGGACAACTGGTTCAGATCCAGTCTGCGGATCTCGTCCATCACAGGATGTTCGACGGTCCCGAACAGGGTCAACTGGATATCCCCGCCGCGACGGCGCTTCTTTTTCGCCGCGATTTTGGGTCGGCCTTCGGCGTCCATGTGTTCGGCTTCCAATTGAGCCAGAATTTGTTTGGCACGTTCGTTGACTTCCGGTGGGACCCCGGCCAGCCGTGCGACGTGGATGCCGTAGCTCTTGTCCGCGGCCCCGTCGACGATCTTGTGCAAGAAGGCGATGTTCTCCTCCCATTCCTTGACCGCGACGTTCAAGTTCTTGATGCCGGGCAACGAACTCGCCAGGTCCGTCAGTTCGTGGTAGTGGGTCGCGAACAGGGTCCGACAGCCGACTTGATCGTGCAGGTGTTCGATGATGGCCCAGGCCAGCGAGACGCCGTCATAGGTGCTGGTCCCGCGTCCGATCTCGTCCAAGATCACCAGGCTGCGAGCCGTCGCGGTATTCAGGATCCGCGCCGTCTCGGTCATCTCGACCATGAACGTGCTGCGTCCTCGCGCCAGTTCGTCGCTGGCCCCCACCCGCGCGAAGACGCGGTCGGCGATCCCGAGCGTGGCGCGATGAGCCGGAACGAACGAACCCATCTGAGCCATCACCGCCAGCAAGGCGACCTGGCGGATGTAGGTGCTTTTGCCGGCCATGTTGGGGCCGGTGATCAGCAGCATCAGGCCCCGGTCAGGATCGGCCACCGTATCGTTCGGGACAAACGTTCCCTCGGCTTCGGTCACGTCCAGCACGGGGTGCCGGCCATCGCAAATGTCCAAGACAGCCTGGTCGACCATCTTCGGCCGACAGTAGTTGCGATGTCGAGCCAGTTCGGCCAGAGCCGCCAGCACATCCAGGTTGGCGAGCACCTCGGCCGTGCTCTGCAAACGGCGGCCCGAGGCGGCGACCAGGTCGCGTAATTCGAGAAACAGCTCGTATTCCAAGTCCTTGGCTCGCTCGTCCGCCGATAGCACCTGTTCTTCGTATTCTTTCAATTCCGGAGTGATATAGCGTTCGGCGTTCTTCAACGTCTGCTTGCGGATAAAATTCTCCGGGACCTTTTCGCGTTGCGTGTTGGTGACCTCGATGTAATAACCGAACACCTTATTGTAGCCCACCTTCAGGTTGGAGATTCCCGACTGGGCAACGGCTTGAGCCTGGTACTTGGCGATCCACTGCTTGCCGCCCGCCGCCAGATCGCGCAAGCGGTCCAGTTCTGCATCGAATCCGTCGCGGATAAAGCCACCCTCGCGAGCCAACAAGGGGCAATCGCTGACCAACGCCGATTCCAATTTGCCTCGCACTTCAGGGCACAGATCCAAATCGGCTTCCAAACGGCCCAGCAGCGTGCTTCGCCGCGCTGTCAGCTTGGCTTTCAACTTTGGCAACTCGGCCAGCGTGCGGCCGATCGAGTTCAAATCTCGCGGACTGGCTCGCCCGGTCGTGACGCGAGCCAGCAAGCGTTGCAGGTCGTAGATCCCACGCAACGAATCACGCAACTGACCGCGCAATCCGTCTTCACCCATCAGCTCTTCGACCGCGTCCAATCTCGCCTCGATCGCTGCAAGATCGGTCAGCGGATTGGCCAGCCATTCGCTCAACAACCGTGCCCCCATCGCCGTCGTGGTGCGATCCAGCACGGCCAGCAGCGAACCATCGCGCCCTTCACCGCGAAGCGTGCGGGTCAATTCCAGGCTGCGGCGAGTCGCTTCGTCGATCTCCAGCGAAGCGCCGGGACGGTACGGGATCAGCCGATCAAAATGGTCCAGTGATGTTTTCTGCGTTTCCCGCAAATAGTCCAGGATCCCCCCAGCCGCCCGTACCGCTAGCCGATCCGTGTCTTCGAATCCAAAACCCTCCAGCCCCGCCGTGCCGAACTGCTGCGATAGGGCCGACATCGCCGTATCGAACCCAAACGTCCATGCAGGGCGTCGGGTGAGCAGAAGCGAAGGCAGCTCGACGTCCAACGCCCGCTTCTCTTCGTCGCTGATCAGGCATTCCGAGGGGTTGATCCGAGCCAGTTGGTCGATCAGTTGCGCGGCGGGAAACACGGCCGCCTGGAATCGGCCCGTGGAGAGCTCTGCCCAGGCGACGCCCACCTGCGGTTCGCCCCGCTGCTCTTTCCCGCTGCCGGTTCCCATACTGACCACCGCTGCCAGGTAATTGCACTGGCGAGGGTCCAACAACGCATCATCGGTCAGCGTACCCGGCGTGACGACCCGAGTCACCTCGCGCTTGACCAGCCCTTTGGCCAGTTTGGGATCCTCGACCTGTTCGCAAACCGCCGCTCGAAAGCCGGCCGCGATCAGTTTTCCCAAGTAACTGTCCAGTTGATGGTGCGGGAAACCCGCCATCGGAATGGGGTTTTCACCTTTATCGCGGCTGGTCAGTGTCAGGCCCAGGGTACGAGCCGCCGTCTTCGCATCTTCGTAGAACAGCTCGTAAAAGTCACCCATGCGAAACAGCAGCAGCGCATCGCCGCAGACTGATTTTGCATCCTCGTATTGTTGCATCATGGGGGTTTTGGCCATAGCGTGGCATCGTAGCATGCACCCGGCCTGCGCGCAAGTGGGTCAATCGCGACGGCCTGCTTTTCACCCCCCCCAGAGAAGGGTTAATCGCTGATGTACTGAGGCGATTCGCCGTTGATCTCGGCTAACGCATTGCAAGCGGCCCGCTGCTCGGCTTCCTTCTTATTGCGTCCCCAAGCCGCCTGATAGCGGGTGCTGCCGATCTGAGCGGCCACTTTGAAGCATTTGCGATGGTCAGGGCCTTTTTCATCCAACAACTGATAGCTAGGGCTGCTGTAGAAGTCACGCTGAGCCATCTGTTGGAGCAGCGATTTGTAGTTGCCCCCCATGTCACCGGTAGCAGCCAGTTCTATCTCGGGGCCGATGTACTGCTCGATGAATCGCTTCGCAGCGTCATTGCCACCGTCCAGGTGGATCGCAGCGATCAAAGACTCGAAGACATCTGCCAGCAAGGACGGAGGGATGGTCTGGCTGGCGGCCATCCCGCGGCCGACGATCAAGAACTCTTGCAACCCCAGCGCTTCGCTGATCTTCGCACAGGCTTGGCGGCTGACAACGGCGGACTTGATCTTGGTCAAATCCCCCTCCTGGTACTGTGGATATCGCTCGTACAGCAACTCGCAGACCACGGCGCCCAGAATGGCATCCCCCAGGAACTCCAAACGCTCGTTGGAGGCCAGGCGATGTTCGGCTCCCGAAGCGTGCGTCAGCGCCTCGATCAGCAATTGTCGGTTTTGGAAATGGTAACCGATGCGCCGCTGGCAGCGGTCCAATCGTGACGGTTGATCGGATTCCGGATCAAACGCCAAGTTCTCGTCCTGAGCGACGATGTTTGCAGGAAGTTCACTATTCACATCGGGAGACCCGTTAAGAATTGATGGAAGTCGTTTTTTCGCAGCACGGCAATCGCTTGTCATTGGCTGTAGCCGTAACTTCTTTATAATGCGGTCACTACCCACATGACAACAGCGGTTTTGACGGCGAATATCCAAAAATGGCATACGCCGCGAAGCCGACTCGATGAATCTTTGCTCGGGAGGGCAACATGGTCGCAAAAACCGGGTTCTTTCCAACTTCGGCTCGAAGCCTCTTGTCCGTCGCTGTTTGGCTGGCAGCCACTGCTTGTTTGATGGCGGAAGATCCGCCGCAGATGGCCGAAGCGATCGGGCAAGCCAAGTCGCTGTCCATGGCGTTTCGGAATGCAGCGGAAGCCACGATTCCTTCGGTAGTTACCATTGTGGCGACTCCCTCGCCGGACCAACGGAGACAAGAGTTCCGCGAGATGCTGGAAGATCCTCGATTTCAACGCCTGCTGCCCGAAACGTTCGAGTTCCCGGAGGAACTTGACGACGATTTCGATCCGCCTTTTTTTCCCGATATCGATACGCAGATCGGTTCGGGAGTCGTGATCGATGCGTCGGGAGTGATCTTGACCAACAATCATGTGATCGAAAACGCAGGCACGGTGACGGTCCGCTTTGGCGACGGTCGCGAAGCGAAAGCCACGGAGATCAAGGCCGACCCCCGCAGCGATCTGGCGATCATCAGAATCCCGGTGACGACCCCTCTCAAGGCGGCTCGCATGGGCGATTCCTCCAGCCTGCAGATCGGCGATTGGGTGATCGCCATCGGCAGCCCATTCGAACTGGAGATGACCGTTAGCGCAGGGATCATCAGCGGCCTGATCAGCGGATCGATCGGTGGCCATGGCAGCGGGCCTCACGAGATGCAGCGAGGTCGTTTGCTGCAGACCGATGCCGCCATTAATCCGGGGAATTCCGGCGGTCCGCTGGTGAATCTGGATGGCCAGGTCGTGGGCATCAACATGGCCATCGCTTCCAACAGCGGCGGATACCAGGGGATCGGATTTGCGATCCCGGTGGATCGAGCCAAGTGGGTGGCCAGCGAGTTGATGACTCACGGGGTCGTACGACGAGCCTATCTGGGAATCCGCATCGATGAATTGGGCCCCGAGGCTGCCGAGGCCCTCGGATTGGATCCGCGATCAGGGGTGTTTGTGGCCGAGGTTCTTTCGGGCGGGTCGGCTGCCGATGCGGGCCTGCGAGTCAATGATGTCATCACGGAATTCGGGGGCCAGCGAGTGCGAGGGCCGCGCGATCTGCAAGATGTGGTGGAACAAAAACCCGTCGAATCGCAGCAGACGATGACGGTCATGCGACGCGGGCAACCGATCGAGTTGCAGGTCACTCTGAAGCTGGACCCGACGGCCGAGGTAGAGCCAAATCCATGACGATCTTCAGCATGCTGTACCTGCCGGAGTTGCGCGAGATGTTGGCCGAGTCCGACTCGGCGGGCTTGCGCGAATTCTGTACCGCGCTGCACCCGGCTCGGACGGCCGAATTCATGGAAGGGCTGACGGCCGCCGAGGCTTGGCAGGTGCTGCAATACGCCGATCCCGACACTCGCGAGGAAATCTACAGTTACTTCGAACCCGACAAGCAATTGGAGATTCTCCAGACGCAGGATCGAACGGAGATGGCCGAATTGGTCGCCGAACTGGCTTCCGATGATCGAGTCGACCTGCTGCACGAGGCGGATGATGGCCTGGTCGCCGAACTGCTGCCGTTGCTGCCCGCAGAAGATCGTCGCGACATCCTGCGACTGAAATCCTATCCGGAGGGAGTCGCCGGGGCGGTCATGACCAGCGATATCGCCAAGCTGGACGAAGAACTGCAGGTGCGCGAGGCGCTGAACGAATTGACGCACCAAGCCGAAGAACTGGAGACGATCTACTACTTGTATGTGGTCGACGAAACCGATCATCTGCGCGGCGTCGTTTCCACACGGCAATTATTGTCGGCCATCTCGCGGCCCGAAACCCGGTTGCGGGACTTGATGGAAAGCGATCTGGCTGTCGTCAACGTGATGGACGATCAGGAAGAAGTCGCTCGCAAGGTGGCCAAGTTCGACCTGCTGGCCATCCCGGTCGTCGACGACGAATTCCGGCTGCTGGGTATCATTACCCACGACGACGTGATCGACGTGATGCGTGAAGAAGCTACCGAGGATGCCCATTTGAGCGCGGGGGTCCAACCGCTGGACGAAAGCTATCTGAAAACGCCGCTCCTTACGCTCAGCCGCAAGCGAGGCATGTGGCTGACGATCCTTTTCATCACCGCGCTGTTCACCGCCTTTGCACTGCAGCACTACGAAAAGGACACTCAGAAATACGCCTGGCTGGTGATGTTCATCCCCTTGGTCATCTCGGCGGGCGGCAATTCGGGCACCCAGTCGGCCACCCTGGTGATCACCGCGCTGGCTCGCGGCGATGTCAAGCTGAATGATTGGGTGCGCGTCATCCGCCGCGAACTGGTGATGGGCCTGCTGCTGGGCGGGTTTTTGGCAATGATCGGTTTCGCTGCAGCGATGATCCTGAATCGCCGCTTGATCTCGGCCACCGTCGTCGCGTCGACCCTGGTGCTGGTCGTGCTGGCTGGTACCCTGGTCGGATCGATGCTGCCCCTGATCTTCCGCCGTCTGGGGTTGGATCCGGCGTTGATGAGCAATCCGTTTGTGACGGGGATCATCGACATCATGGGCATCGTGATCTACATGAACGTCGCCATGGCCCTGATCGTCCTGACGGGCGAAGCCGCCGCCCTGGACGCAATGACCGCCGATTGAGCTCGCGAACTCCGTCGTGAGACGGATTGCCAATCCGTCCTACTATTTTTGTGGGACGGATTGCCAATCCGTCCTACGAGGGGGTCTTATGCAATGTTGGGATTGAGACACGTCTGACCGATCGGCATGCTTGCATTTTTCGGTGGACATGGCATAATGCAGGCCGTGAAATCCGCGATCGCTATAAGAATCGCTGAGTGTAAGTGGAAATGTAAGCACCCGGCCAGGTATTTCTTGGTGGAATCGGGCGGAAGGGGTCGGGAGTC
>REEF01000968.1 GCA_007695205.1 Planctomycetaceae bacterium | reverse complement strand
CCGAGTGGCGATTTCCGGATCGCCTTCGACGGCCAACCGCCGCTGGTTCAGTTGTCGGATCAGGTCCAACGATTCTTCCTCCAAACGTGCGTCGAATCCCGCAGGACTGGACACGTTCAGGATCGGATCGCCATGGTTACGGAACCTGACGCCGGTGTACAGCGTCGGCAGGAACCCGCTGGACCACAACGCAGCACCGCCGCTGATCCCGGCGCCGGTCGACATGACGACAAAGGCCGGTAGGTCTTGAGTCTCTGCGCCCAGCCCGTACAGCACCCAGGATCCCAGGCTGGGCCGCCCGGGTTGGGCAAAGCCGCTGTTGAAGAAGATCTGAGCCGGCGCGTGATTGAACTGGTCCGTATGCACCGATCGAAGGAGGCAGATCTGGTCAGCGACCTTCGCCAGATGCGGTACCATCTCGGACAACTCGGTTCCCGATTCGCCATGCTGCGCGAACGAGTACTGGGGGCCCAGCACGGCGGCATCGGGCCGGATGAAGGCGTAACGCTGGCCGCCGATGACCGAAGGCGGCAGCGGGTTGCCCTCCAGTCGTTTGAGTTCCGGTTTATTGTCGAACATCTCCAATTGACTCGGACCACCTGCCATGAACAGATGGATCACCCGCTTGGCGCGGCCCGGGAAATGGGGCTCTCGAGCGGCCAACGGATGATCGGCCGCCGGGGTGGCGGAAGCCGAACTGCGGAAGGCGTCGGTCAACAAACCGGCCAGCGCCAGTTTGCCCAAGCCGATTCCACAATCGTGAAAGAAATGTCGACGAGTGACGTCGCGGTACCGTTGGGTTGCGGGGTTCATGTCTTGGTAATCGTTTCGTCCAGGTTCAAAAGAATTCGCGCGATGACGGTCCAGACGGCCTGTGCCACTGGATTCCCATCGGCTTGACCTGCCACAGCGGCAGCGTCCAACTGGTCGTTTTCGAATCGGGCCCGCTGGTCGTGATAAAAGGCGACCAGCGCATCGAGTTCCTCGGGATCGGGCGACCGGACAACGACTCGACGAAACATCAGGGTCATGCGATCTTCCAGCGGTTCGTCGCGTTCCGAGAACTCCTTGCCCAGTGCCTGCGCCGCCTCGAGGAACACCACGTCGTTCATCAGCGTCAGGGCTTGCAGCGGCGTGTTCGAGACATCTCGCCGCGCCACACACGACTCGCCCGTCGGCGCGTCGAACGTGTTGTACATCGCGAACGGGGCTGTCCGCTTGATGAACGTGTACAAGCTGCGGCGGTACCGGTCGGGTCCGGTGCTGGCTTTCCAGGTCAACGGCCCGTAGGTGCCTTCGGTGGTCACGCCTTCGGGCTGAGGCGGGAAGACGCTGGGACCGCCGAGCGTATCGGACAACAGGCCGCTGCTGAGCAACGCCCCGTCGCGGATCAATTCCGCCTCCAGCCGAACTCGGGGGCCCCGAGCCAGCCAGCGGTTGTCAGGGTCCCATTGCGCCAGTTCCTCGGTGACTCGCGAGGACTGCTGATAGGTGGCACTCATCAC
This sequence comes from Planctomycetaceae bacterium, assembly GCA_007695205.1. Taxonomy (GTDB): domain Bacteria; phylum Planctomycetota; class Planctomycetia; order Pirellulales; family Pirellulaceae; genus SKKK01. The sequence continues at coordinate 9,218 of REEF01000968.1, read as the reverse complement.
GATCTCTTGATGCAGCCATTTCAGGGACCAGCCCGATTGCATGAACCGGACGGCCAGCCAATCCAACAGCTCGGGATGCGTCGGCATCTGGCCCTGGTATCCGAAATCGTCGATCGTCGGCACCAGGCCGTTTCCAAAGAAGGCTGCCCAATGGCGGTTGACCGTCACGCGGGCCGTCAGCGGGTTGTCCTCGGAAACCAACCAGCGGGCGAAAGTCAAACGATTCGGCGGCTGGTCCGCGGGCAACGGTGGCAAGAACACCGGCACGCCCGGATCGACCTGTTCTTGGGGTTCCAAAAACTCGCCGCGATGATGCAGATGGGTCGGGCGCGGGTTCTCCGGCGGACGCTCCTGCATCACCAGCGTCGTCGGATACTCGGGACGCTTCCGCAGTTGCTGGATCTTCTTGGCGGGTTCGGCCAATTCCGGCAGACTCAGCAGGAAAGCATGCCACAACGATTCACGCACCTGGTCCGGCCACTGCGACTCGGGCAATGGCAGCCATTGGTCTGCCTGCTCGGGCAGATCCAACGCCTGGCCGGCACGTGGATCGCTGGTGACCGAAATGCGAAAACGACCCAGCGAGCTGGAGAAATGGCGTCCGAAGGTCATGGTCAGGTGCAGATCCGTTTCCCCCGACCACGGGGGATCCAGCACGTAGACCGCCACATGCCTCTCGCCCGTACGATCGTGCACCGACCAGCCCGTTTGCGGATCGCCGTCCAGCGTCAGTTCCGCCGAGACCGGATTGTTGCCAAAACGGTTCTTGGCATAGCTGGCCGAAGCGCCGGCGATGGGCAACGGTTGCTGGCCATCGGATAGCTGGAACACGCCCAGGAAGAAGTCGCCCTTGGTGCCCTCGTAATACGTCATGCCGGGACCACCGGCCGGCAATCGGGGATCGGGCAAAGCTTCCAAACGTACCGCGTAGATCTCGCGTTTCGGAGCCGCGAATCGCAATCGGTAGGTGTCGTCCTTGGTGAAATCCCCCGAGGCGAATACCGAGTCGTCCGGCTGCACGGTCAACAGCGGCAGGTTCGACGCAGCTTCGACCGGCCGCCATGGCGTCCATTCGACCGCCGCCGATCGCTGCTGCAGCAGCCAGTCGGCCCAGCGGCGGTCCAGTTCGGCTCGCCGCCGCTCGTCGATCGGCTGATCGCCTTCTTCATCCACCGGAAACTGTTCCGGCAATTGGGCCAGCAACTGCTCGGCCTGCTGGACGTTGCGATGATGCTGAGCGTCCAGGTCTTCCTGCGGCAATTCCAATTCGGGTTCGTCGGCATTGTTCAGCAGAGCCATCACCCCGAAGTACTCGTGATGCGACACAGGGTCGTACTTGTGCGTATGGCACTGGGCACAACCCAACGTCAAGCCCAGCCAAGCGGTGCCGGTGGTCGCCACGCGATCGGTCATGGCATGGAAGCGGAATTCTAGCGGGTCGATACCGCCTTCTTCGTTCAGCATCGTGTTGCGGTGGAACCCCGTCGCGATGCGCTGATCCAGCGTCGCCTCGGGCAGAAGGTCGCCGGCGATCTGCTCGATCGTGAACTGATCGAAAGGCATCCCGTCGTTCAACGCGTGGATCACCCAGTCTCGGTAAGGCCAGATACTCCGCGGTCGGTCCTTTTCGTATCCGTTGGTATCGGCATAACGAGCCAGATCCAGCCATTGCCGCGCCCACCGCTCGCCGTAGTGCTCGGATGCCAAGAGACGATCCACCAAACGCTCGTAAGCATCCGGCGCGTCGTCAGCGATAAACTGATCGACTTGATCCGGTGTCGGCGGCAGACCGATCAGATCCAGCGAAACGCGACGGATCAACGTCGCTCGATCCGCCTGGGAGGCCGGCGATCGGCCGCGGGCTTCCAATTGTTCGAGAACGAAATGGTCGAGCGGTCGCTGCGGCCAATCCGACGGCTGGACTTCCGGCAGCGGCGGCTTTTGCGGTGCGACAAAAGCCCAATGAGGCTGGTAATCGGCGCCGCCTTCTACCCAGCGACGCAACACGTCTCGCTGCTGGTCCGTCATCGGCAACTTCGCCTCCGGCGGCGGCATCACCTCGAAATCGCTGGACGAAAAGACCCGCCGTACCAATTCGCTCTGCTCCGGGTCACCCGGAACGATCACCGCCAATGCGTCCTGTCGATAATCCAGCCGTAAGCCGCTCATGCGAGTCGCTTCGTCCGGCCCGTGGCACTTGAAGCAATGCTGCGACAGAATCGGCCGCACCTCTCGGTTGAAATCCGGTACGGAATCGGCCCATAAGCTGACAAGGCCGATCGAAAGCAACCCGATCCAGAAGCAAGTGAAGCCAGGCAACACCGTCAAGAAGCTGCGAAAAAACAAGGCTCAGACTCCGATGATTTCGAGTTTAATCCTGCTATGTCTGCAAGTGCAGTTTGCCCTGCATCTAGCGACCTCGCAGAAAAACCGTAGCAGGCACACTCCGTGTGCCGTCCGCAGTTTACAGCACACTCCGTGGACTGTCCGGGGTTTACGGCACACGGAGTGTGCCTACTACTTTGGAATGGAACCACTGATTCTTGCGCGGTCGCTTGGGGGCGGACTTCGCGAATACCCATGAATCATAACTTATGCGATGCCTTCTGGGAATCGTTGGGGCGGTGCAAGAACGAAAAAAAACCGGGCCATCAAGGCCCGGGGAAGCGTCTCACCCGAAAACGACTCCCGACCCCTTCCGCCCGATTCCACCAAGAAATATATGGCCGGGTGCTTATCAGCGTCCCGGCCGTTGGCCGCAACGGCGGCCCTACGGCTCGCGATACGGTTGTTGCTGTTGGAATTTTTCGAGACGTTGCTGAAGATCATCGAGTCGATCGGGGGGGGCAAGCTGAATCGCTTCGTTTTGCAGTTCGGTCGCTTTCGCGAAATCACCGGCCTGGGCGAGTGCCGCGGCCATGGTCGCCGGACCTCGATAGTCTTCGGGGCCGAGCAACTCGGATGCCTGGCGAGCGGCTCGCAGCGCCAGGTCCGTATTTCGCATTTTGCTGTCCGGGCAGGTCGCCATCAACCAGGCAGCTCCCTGATACGCGCGTCCCAACTGGTTATCCAGATAGATGGCTTGCGAGTAGTCATCGGCAGCCGCTTGCCATCGCGCCAAACGGCGTTGGACTTCGGCACGGTCGACCAAAGCATCCGCGTCGTCCGGAGCCAGCTTGACGGCACGATCGAGATCGGACAACGCGTGTTGGAATTCGCGAAGCTGAAGATAAGCGTTTCCGCGTCGTTTGGCAGCCACCGCATCCTCCGGATCCAGCTCGATCGCCCGGCTGTAGTCATCGGCCGCTTCGGCAAACCGCTCCTGCTGCATCCGGACTTCGCCTCGATTGAACCAGCCATGGACGTAATCCGGCTTGAGTTCCACCACGCGATTGAAGTCCTGGTGGGCTTGGTCCCATTGGCGTTTGACCGCGCGGGATACTCCCCGGTTGTGCAAGGCTTTCCAATAGTCCGGATTCAGTTCGATGGCGGTTTCAAATTCTCGTAAGGCCTGATCGTCCATTTGGGCAGCCACCGTGTGCCGCCCGGCCTCCAGCGACGAACTGGCTCGTTCGTGGTAGTATTCGCCACGCTGGTTATGAGCCCAGGAACGCAGCTTTCTTTCATATTCGTCGAGATCCTCGGTCAGGGCTAACGACGATACCTGTTCGCACAAGCGAATCACCTCGGTGTACTGCTGCAACGATTCCGCCTGCAGGCTGATCGCATGCGCCTGGCGCAACAACCGCTTGGCCTGATCGATCGACTCGGCCGGTTGTTGTGCGGCGACGGGCAGCACACTCAAGAGGACGCCCATCACGATCGATGGGGCCATTTTTTGGACGGGGGCCATTTTCTGGATGGGGGCGATGCGGAGCATGTCAGAATCCTTTCTGTCGGTTATCCACGGATCATCCCTGAGGTTCGGTCATACTCATGGGATCCAGCGCTTCGTTCAAGGTCGCCTCGGGCAAAATTCCCTGTTCGCGGCACAGTTCGCGGATCGTTCGCCCGGTCGCGAACGCTTCCTTCGCTAAACTGGCCGCTTTCTCGTAGCCGATCAACGGGTTCAAGCTGGTGACCATCGACAGGCTCTCTTCCACCGAGGCTTCGCAGCGTTCGATGTTGGCTTCCAATCCTTCGGCGCAAAAATCTACAAAGGCGCGGCACGCGGAGGCCATTAACCGGATGCTCTCCAACGTGGCATGTCCCATAATGGGCATCATGATGTTCAACTGGAACTGGCCTCCGGTAGCGCCGCTGAGTGTGATCGTCTGGTCGTTGCCCATCACGCGCGCGGCTACCTGCATCATGCTCTCGCACATCACCGGATTCACCTTGCCGGGCATGATCGAGCTGCCCGGTTGGCGACTGGGCAGGATGACTTCGAAGAAACCGCAGCGGGGTCCGGACCCCAGCCAGCGGATATTGTTGGCGATATTGAACAGGGTATTGCCGATGGTCCGCAGATGGCCGTGGCATCCGACCAGACCGTCACGTTGAGCGTTGGCCTCGAAGTGATCGACAGCCTCGATGAATTCCAGGCCCGTTTCCTTTGCCAACTCGGCCGCCACCCGCTTGCCAAACTCGGGGTGGGTGTTGATCCCCGAGCCGACGGCGGTACCTCCGACGGCCAACTCCAAAACCGCCTCGATCGCCGATTGAGCCCGAGTGATCGACAGCTCCAGTTGCCGGGCCATGCCACCGATCTCCTGACCCAATCGCAACGGGGTTGCGTCCATCAGGTGGGTGCGGCCGATCTTGATCACCTTGTCCCACTCCTTGGCCTTTTGAGCCAGAACGTCGGCGAATCGCCGCAGCGCTGGGATCAGATCGTTCTTGATCTCGACGCCCGCCGCCACGTGGATCGCCGTCGGAAACGTATCGTTGGTGCTCTGGCCCATATTCACGTGATCGTTGGGATGGATCGGCTTGTCCGCCGCGAATCGATCCCCGCCCAACAACTCGATCGCCCGATTGGCGATCACCTCGTTGATGTTCATGTTGCTGGACGTGCCCGACCCGGTCTGGAAGACATCCACGGGAAACTGGCCATCATGCTTGCCTTCGGCCACCTCCTTGCACGCCTGCAACATGGCATCGACCTGCGACGAATCCAGCGGATTCTTGCCGCTGCCGGTCAACTTATCCAAGTCGCGGTTGGCGACCCCGCAGGCATACTTGACCAACCCCATCGCGTGGATCAGAGCAGCAGGTAAATTCCACCCAGAGATCGGAAAATTTTCCACTGCACGTTGGGTTTGAGCCCCGTAGTACGCTTGGGCGGGAACTTGAACTTCACCCATAGAGTCCCGCTCGATGCGGAAATCGCTCATCTCGTAAACCTCTCGATCAGATCACCGTAACAGAAACCGTCGCACCGCCCCCCCAACCATTGGGGGTGGGTTCCCTGGTCCGAATACTCCTCACGGGATATTATCTTATTTGGCCGTTGCAGCCAATACGTTCCGAACGAGGATCGTTCCAGGGGGTTTAGAGGGGCGAGAATCGTTTTCGACCGACGCGCCAGGTAGCTGATTTGCTTTGGTTGGTGTATCTTGACCGGATCATGAGTGATGTGAACGACTCTTTCGACGATCTAATACGTTCCAGGAATTCCCAGCAGGATTCGGCGCGAGACCGGGAAGTGTTGCGCGCTGGTCAGGTGCCGGATGCGACCGAGCCGAGCGGTCAGACGACCCAAGAGCTTCGCCAGCGGCCCCGTAGGATGCGGTTGCCGGCGATCCTGTTCGCGGTGACGTGCGTCTCGACGTTCTTCGCAGGTGCTACCGGTTGGCTACCGTTGCTGTATATCGTCACTTTCGATGCGGATGGGATGCGACGGGCGATCGTCCGGAACTGGCAGGATGGTTTCATTTACATGGGCTGCGTGCTAGCAATCCTGCTGACCCACGAAATGGGCCATTTCCTGGCAACGCTGCGGCATCGCGTGCCCGCCAGTTTCCCCTTTTTCCTGCCGCTACCCATATCCCCTATCGGAACCATGGGTGCAGTCATTGCGATGGACGGGACGAAGGCCGATCGGAAGGAGATGTTTGATATCGGTTTGGCAGGACCACTGGCCGGATTGGTGGTGATCGTGCCTGTGATCTTGATCGGTATCCAACAAGTCGACTGGGCGGCACCCCGATATGGCCCGTTTCTGCTGGACACGCCCTTGGCCGTACGGATGTTCTTGGATCATACACAACCTGCCGGGTATGTCTCGGGAGCAGATATCTCGTACAGTCAATTGAATCCGTACCTGATGGCGGGCTGGGTGGGGTTGCTGATCACCGGGTTGAACATGTTGCCGGTCAGCCAGTTGGACGGCGGCCATGTGATTTTTACCCTGTTCGGCAAGCGGTCGTATTGGATCGCTCGCGGTTTTATGCTGGTTGCGATCGGCTACATTCTGTACGCGCAAGCCGGTTGGTGGTCGTTGATGGTGGTGTTGATCCTGTTGATGGGCGTCGATCATCCGCCGACTCGCGACGACACGGTCCGATTGGGCTGGTTCCGCACGACTCTGGGCTTGTTATCGCTGCTGATCCCCGTCTTCTGTTTTCCGCTTGAGGTGCTCAAGACCCTGGGTCCCTAAAAAGGACAAGCCGATGCCGTTATTTGATTGAGTTGGTAACCGGCCTTTCCGCGGTGCATCGTGTCGTTTCCGCAACGCCGCAAGCCCTTGGGTTTCCCGGCGGCGGAGGGCGCTACGAACTGGGGGGAATTGCCTGAGGGCGTTCCAAGCGAGCGGCGACCAGCCAGCGACCTGGGGCCGAGGCCAACAGGGCGGGCAGGATCAGCAGGTTGGCAGTTAACGCTGCGAACAACAGCGTGAACATCAACCATCCGAAACGTGCGGCTGGCATGAACGGGTTGACCACAAACACCAGCATCCCCAGGCCACAGATCATCGAGGTTTGCAACATCGGTGTGGCGCAATGCTGGTAGGCCATCCGCAACGCCGCCAGCGATCGATGCCCCTCGGCAAACGCTCGGCGGTACCAGGTCAGAAAGTGCGAGGCATCGTCCACGGCGATCCCCAAGGCGACACAGGCGGTCATCATCGTGCCCACATCCACGGGCATGTCGCCCCAACCCATCAAGCCGAAAATCAACACCACCGGAAAAACGTTGGTGATCATCGCCATCGCGCCGATCGCCAGGCTGCGAGTCAAAACCGTCATCGCGATCGAAATCAACACGAAGGCCAACGCGAAACTCTCCGCCAGATCCACCAACAAACGCTGTTGAGCCATCGCCACCAGGAAGACCCCGCCACTGATGTTCTCGGTCACCTGCAATCGGCTTGCCGTTTCGTCTTGATCCAACATCTGCCGAACCTGGGCGGTGAATTCTTTCAGGATCGAGCCGTAGTCGAGGTCGCTGATCGCTTCGATCCGCGCGCTGATCCGCCACTGCTCTTCCAGTAACTCTTGACCGTCGACGCCGCCAAGCTCGTCGTGCAGCATCCCCAGTTCCATCAATTGCTCGCGGTTCTCTAGCAGGTGTCGAGCGATCACCGCTCGCCGACTGACGCTGCGCACCGCCCGGCCGCCTGGTACGTCCGGCACAAAACGGCTGGCGGAAATCGTACCCCCCACCACCGGCATCTCCTGAATCTGGCGCCGGATACGTTCGACCATCACCAGTCGCTCGAGCATGCCACGCGGGTCCTCCAGATCAGGATCCGGGACGCGCAACACTACCTCGATCGGAATCAAGGGACCGATATTCTGCTCCAACCAGGCATAATCCCGAATCACCTGCGAATTCGGCGAGAACAGATCGCGTAGCCCTACCGAGGCCCGTAGACGAGTCACTCCGAAGGTCAGCACCACCAGCAATACGCCCAGCAGCAACAAGATCACCGGCCATCCAAAGACCGCGACGCGATAGAGCGGCTCCCACCAAAAACTCTTTCTAACGGGAGCGGTTTCCGGTTGGTCGTCGATGTCGGCCGACTCGCGATCTTGCTCCAGATTGTCGCTCGCCTGCCGATGCCGCGACCGGAAAAACCGGCTCAGTAACGAGGGCCATAAAACCAACAAAAAACCAAGTGCCAGCAAGGTGCCCAACGCGGCAAAGAAGCCGAATTTCCGAATGGGGATCAACTGGCTGATCATCAGCGACCCCAGTCCCAAAGCGGTGGTCGTTGCCGCGACCGTACACGGTGCCCATCCCATCGACACAGCAGCGGTCAACGGACAATGGCCCAAACGCTGACGCACGGCTCGACGATAATAGCTCGTCATGTGGATCGCCGCCGAGACGGCCAGCACATACACCAGGGCAGGCATCACGGTCAGCACCGCATCCAATTGCGCGCCGAATAACTCCACGGCAGCCAGACTGGCGAACCAAGCGAAACCTGCGTACAAGAAAACGGCAGCGACCAACCGGATTTCACGCAAGCAGAACCACGTCATGATGATGCCGATCACCATGCTGGCCAACGCCAGGGGAACCAGCCATCGCTGACTGACTCGATCGATCGCCACGCTGTCGACCGCTGGTCCGCCCAGACGCAACGTCTGCGGATCGACCCCCGAATCCTTCGCCGCGTCGACCACCACATCGATGGTGGCATGGCGGTCCCACCAGCCTTCGTGAGTCAGGAAGCCGATGACACACGTCGTCTGGCCATCTTCGCCGACCAACCAGCCTTGCATCCGCTCCAGTGCCCTGTCACGTGGCACCTCCAACGGGGGTTCGAGCAACTGTCGCAGCGTGCTGCGGCCGGTGAAGACGCGACGAAATAGGGGCGTCTGCTGACCGTCCCGCCCAGGACCGCGCAGATCCAACATTCGCTGCTCTAATCGATCCAGCCGCGGATCGTCCAGATGACAGCCCGGCCAGCTTAACACCATGATCGCATCGATGCCGAACCGTTCGTTGAACCAATACAAATCGACCGTCTGCTGGAAACTCCTGGGCAACCAATCGACCACGTCGTTGCTGCTGTTTCGCATCACCCGATACGACAAGTACACCAATCCCGGAAAAACCAACAAGCACAGCAGGCAGATCAGACGACCATATCGCGAAAAGAAAGATCGCTTCATCATAGGCCGAGCATGTGTTGTTGCTGTGAATTCGGTTGGTTTTGATGTGCGGCCATCGCACGGAAAGTCAACCGCTGATTATGGTCATCCGCCGCTGGATCTTTCCAGCCCCCAACGGTTCGCTCAGCTTTTGTCCTGCGAAACTTTGCG
>REEF01000438.1 GCA_007695205.1 Planctomycetaceae bacterium | reverse complement strand
TCCGCGACCAGCATCTTCACGTCGCTGTCGGTCGGCTCTGCCAGTTGCTCGTCCAATCGCCGGCCGGGAAACACCTTGAGCCACCGCGTCGCCACCTCTTCGTCGGGCCACGCCTCCACCACATCAGGGCGATTCCGTAGGATCACATGCATGTGATTGCTCATGATGGCGTAGGTCAGCACATCGATGGCAAAAACCGAAGCCAGGGCCTCCATCCGCCGCCGAATCCACTCGCGGCGAAACGAGTAATCGATGCCCGTTCGGTCATCCATTCCAGCCAAAAATGCCTTGCGAGTGCATCTCTGAATTGTATGGACGATGCAAATCTCGTCTGCATCGAATTGCTCACTTCGTAGCGATCGTCCCATGTTATGCCTCCTTGTTTTCATGAATTCTAATCAATCAACCAGCTTTGTCAATAGATAGGTGGGTGGCACCTTTTATTATGGTAGCAGACCCACTGGTTCTCGGCATCGGTCGGGGGTATTTTGACTCGTCTGGACCGTGGGACGTATGTCCGTAGGTATTGACTGTTTTTTCTGGAGGCCCAAAACGATGACGGCGTCTGCCCCGTTGTTCACGATTGTCTTGGCGGCTGGTAAAGGCCGGCGGATGCGGAATCGGTACATGCATAAGGTGTGTTTCGAGATCGCTGGGGTTCCTACGATCGTCCGTTCGCTGGATACGTTCAATCGCCTGGGGGCGGTCCAGAACGTGGTGGTGGTAGGCGAGATGGCGGGGCAGGTTGTCGAGACGGTAGGGGAGCGGTTTTCTAATGTAGTGTTCGCTTATCAGCCTCATGCGCTGGGTACCGGCGATGCGGCTCGTTGCGGTCTGAAGGCGCTGGCGCCGGTGGCCGATTCGGCTCGCGTGCTGGTGGTCGCGGGCGATAAGATTATCGACTTGCCCATTTTGTCCCGGTTGTTGACGGAATTCGACGCTTGTCCGACGGACCTGTCCCTGCTGGTATCGCCTGCCGAGCACGGTGGGGAGTCGGCGGGACGTATTCTGCTGGACGAAGCAGGGCGTCCGGCAGCGATCGCGGAATTTTCCGATATCCGTCTGCGGGCGTGCCGAGCCATGCTGCGTCAGCGGTTGGTTGAACTAACAGAACCGATGACGCTGGCCCAACTCCGAGAGCTGATCGCTGAACCGGGGGTCAAGCCGCTTCCGCTGGACAAAATCTTCGGAGAGGAACTGGGCGGGGCAATGAACGCTCTGCCGTCCGGCGATCCGCTGGACGGCGTTCGGCTGCTGCAGCGCCTGGAGCAGATGCCGATCGATTTTACGATCGGAGGCCCCCCGCACCGAATCGCGGCCAGCGAAGCTTTTGAAGCACCATTGCGAAACGAATCCATCTATTTGGCTCGCAAGGCGGTGTTGGACTACGGGTTGCAGCACCTAGCGGCCGACAACGCTCAGGGCGAGTTGTATTTGACCGATGCGATCGGCGCGATCCTGGATGCTCGAGACGATGACGGTTTGCGTTTCCGCGCTGCCTACGTCGCCGCCGCGTCTCCGCACGACATCATGTCCTACAACAATCCGGAAGAACTGTTGCGGATCACGGACTATTTCCACGGCCGCACCCAGCATTCGCTTGCCGAACTGAATCAGCGACTGGGGGGCGCCACGTTGCGTACGATTGACCGGTGGCTGGAATTGTTTCCCAACCACGAAGAGCCCGTGCCGGAGACCGATCGTGCGCTGGCCGACAGCTACGGGGACGATCCGGCACTGGTCCTGGAACGTCGGCAAGCGTATCGTACGGCCCTGCTGCGGTTTGCGGCCGAGTTTGGCGAGCAGCGGCATGCGATCATCGTCCGTTCGCCGGGGCGTATCAATCTGATGGGCCGCCACATCGATTATCAGGGCGGTTGTTGCAATCTGATGGCCGTCAACCAGGAAGTCCTGATGGTAGTTTCGCCTCGGGACGATGACCGGATCGAATTGCGTAACGTCCAACCGGATCTGTTTCCCGACGCCAGCGTTTCGTTGGGGACGCTGGTCAGCCGCTTGAATTGGGATGATTGGTTGAGCTGCATCAACAGCAACGAATTGGAGCGTCATCTGCGGGAATCGGCGGGGAACTGGAGCATCTATGTCGAGGCGGCCATGTTGCGGATGCAGATGGCATACCGAGACCTTTTGCTGCGGGGCATGGACGTGATGGTCCTGGGGAACATCCCCGTGGCGGCGGGCATGAGTTCCTCGTCGGCGCTGGTGGTTTCCACGGCGGAAGCGGCGGCGGCTCTGCACGGTTTGGAGGTGACGCCCAGCCAATTCGTCAATTTCTGCGGCGAAGGCGAATGGTTTGTCGGTACCCGGGGCGGCAGTGCCGATCATGCGGCGATGAAGTACGGGGCCAAGGGCACGATCAACCACGTCAAATTCCATGATTTTGAACTCTTGCAGCAAATCCCGTTTCCGTCCACGCACCGGTTGGTGGTCTGCAATTCGTTCATGCAGGCCAAGAAAGCGGCGGGGGCCAAGGTTGCGTTCAATTCGCGAGTCGCCTCGTATCGGCTGGGCGTCGCCCTGGTTCAGCAGGAATTCCCCCAGTTCGCTCCCTTGATCCACTACGTACGAGACATCAGCCCGGAAGTACTGCAGGTGCCGCCGGGACGCATCTACGAGATCCTGCTGGCATTGCCCGAATCGTTGACCGCCGGCGAGGTCCGTCGGCGCTTCGCGTCGACCGACCACTGGCCGGAACTAGCGCCGTACTTCCAGCGAGAGGCGGCTGATGTAGCGTATCCGGTACGCGGGGTGATGTGGTTCGGGATCGCCGAGTGCGCTCGATCGCGCGAAGCGGCCGTCGCGTTGAATCAGGGGGACATGCGCGGGTTGGGGGACCTGATGAAGATCTCGCACGACGGGGAACGGTGCTTTCATGTCGATGACCGACTGGTTGACACGCCGTTTGTCGTCGATACTTCCGACGGCCATCTGCAGACGCTGGTCGATGACTTGCATAGCTGGGACCATCGTCGCGTGGCCAACGCCCAATTGCATCGCCAACCGGGTGCGTATCGTTGCAGTATCCGCGAGATCGACGCGATCGTGGACATCGCCTGCCGCACGCCCGGTGTGCTGGGCGCGCAGATCGCCGGCGCCGGGTTGGGCGGTTGTGCGATGGTGCTGGTGGAAACCGCGGAAGTCGGGCGGCTGCAAGAGCGATTGGAACGCTTGTTCTACGAGCCGTTGGGCCTGTCGTCGGGAGTGATGGTCTGCAGCCCCACTGCCGGCAGCAGCCTGTTGCGGGTTGAACAAAACGCAGTTGGCGATGTAGTATAACGGCCCGTAAGGTACGAGCAACGAAGATGCAGAGGGTCGATGATGAACCGTCCAGGAAATGATGCCCCGCCAGTCCAGGTGGCCGTGATCCAGTCGTCGTGCGGCGAATCCAAATCGGCGAATGTGGCAGCGACGCTCGAGCGCTTGGCGGATGCGGCGGCACGCGGCGCGCAGGTCGTGTGTTTGCAGGAGCTGTTTCATGGTCCGTATCCCTGTCAGACCGAGGACCACGCGCGATTTGCCGAAGCCGAACCCATCCCCGGTCCGACCAGCCAGGCGCTGGCCCAAGCCGCTGGGCAGCATGGGATCGTGATCGTAGGCTCTCTGTTCGAACGGCGGGCTGCTGGCTTGTATCACAATACGGCCGTGGTGTTCGATGCCGATGGCTCGACCGCCGGCCTTTATCGCAAGATGCACATTCCCGATGATCCGCGATACTATGAAAAATTCTATTTCACGCCGGGCGACTTGGGCTTTCGCAGTTTTGACACGCGTTTCGGCCGGATCGGCGTCTGCGTCTGTTGGGACCAGTGGTTTCCGGAGGCCGCACGTCTGACCGCGCTGACGGGAGCTCAGATCCTGTGCTATCCCACGGCGATCGGCTGGTTGCCCGAGGAGAAAGACGAATGGGGTGCCAGCCAGCATCTGGCCTGGGAGACGATGATGCGCAGCCATGCGATCGCCAACGGCGTGTTTGTCGCGGCGGCGAATCGAGTCGGTCTGGAAGGCGACATCCAATTCTGGGGCGCGTCGTTCGTCGTCGATCCCTACGGTAACTTGCTGGGTCGAACCGGTCAGCAGGCGGAAGAAACGTTGGTCGTCGAATGCGACTTGAGCCTGATCGATACGGCTCGTATTCATTGGCCCTTCCTGCGCGATCGGCGGATCGACGCTTACGACGGTTTGCGAAAACGCTACTTGGACACGCCATGACCCATCCCCGTCACCTCGGATATCGCTGGCCCGCCGAATGGGAGCCGCACGCGGCCACCTGGCTGGCTTGGCCTCATAATCTGGAGAGCTGGCCCGGCCATTTCGATCCGGTCAGGCCGAACATGGCTCGTTTCGTGCAGGCGATTGCGGACGTCGAGCCCGTGCATGTGCTGGCTGGTGGTAGGGCGGTCATGCACAGTGCGCGATTGTGGGTGGGGGATCATCCGAACGTTACCTTGCATGATATTCCCACCAACGACGCCTGGTGTCGCGATTATGGACCCGTATTTCTTCAGTCGAACGACCAACTGCCGCCCGCGTTGATCGATTGGCAGTATAACGCTTGGGGCGCAAAGTACCCTCCGTTCGACCACGACAACGCCGTGCCGCAGCAAATCGCTCGATTGACCGGTTATCGTCGCTTCGAAGCCCCACTGGTCCTGGAAGGCGGATCGATCGAAGGCAACGGTGCCGGGCTGTTGCTGACCACCGAGCAATGCCTGCTGAACCCCAACCGCAATCCTGGGTGGGACCGTCAGCAGATCGAACAGGTGCTGCACGACTATCTGGGCGTGCGGAAGACCATCTGGCTGACCGGCGGCCAGATGGCGGGCGACGATACCGACGGGCATATCGATCAGTTGGCGCGTTTCGTCGATTCGCAGACGGTGGTGGTGGCCGTCGAGGACGATCCGAACGATCTGAACTACGGCCCGTTGCAGGAAAACTACGTCCTGTTGCAGACCACGACGGATCTGCAGGGCGCCCCGTTGCACGTCGTACCGCTACCGATGCCGCGTCCCAAGTTCCAGGACGCTCAGCGTCTGCCGGCCAGCTATTGCAATTTTTATCTGGCCAACGGTTTGTGCGTGGTGCCTCAGTTCGACGATCCGGCCGATGAACGAGCGGTGGCGATTCTTCGTAGTCTGCTGCCTGATCGGCGGGTGATCGGCTTGCCTGCCTTGGATCTGGTTTTCGGGCTGGGCGTCTTTCACTGTTTGAGCCAGCAGCAGCCTCGGCCGTTCAAGGGTTAGGACGGGCGAAGAAATCGCGGTCGGGTGTTTTTGTGAGCTGCAAGGCGATCGTCTTCGTCGTTCCGGTCGCTTCGGTACCGGTGGTCGGTCTCTGACCGGGCCATTTGGCCGACCGAGGGGCTTCAATGTCGCGGGAGACCTTCGGTCGACGGTTTCGGCGGGGTCAGAGACCCGCGCCGAACGGGGTAATCCGCGCTGAACGTGGAGACCTGCGGCGAATGTGGTTCAGGCTGTTTCGTTTACGGGTTCGGTACGGGGGCTAGTCGATGATCTTACTGATCGGATACTCGACGATCCCTCGAGCGCCGGAGGCTTTCAGTTGAGGGACGATGGTGCGGACGACCGTTTCGTCGACGATCGTGTGCACATCAACCCAAGCGGGATCGCTGAGCGCCGAGACGGTGGGATTCTGCAGCGCGGGCAGGATCTCCAGGATTTGGCTTAGACGATCCAGCGGAACGTTCATCATCAGCCCGACCTTGCCCTCGGCATTCAGGCATGATTGGAGCATCAGCGCGATGTTATCCAGTTTCGACCGTTTCCAGTCGTCCTGGTAGGCTGCAGGATTGGCAATGAACCGCGTGGTGCTCTGCAACACCTCAGCCACGATCCTCAGGTTATTGGCTCGCAACGAACTACCCGTCTCGGTCACCTCGACGATCGCATCGGCCAGTTTGGGCGGTTTGACCTCGGTCGCCCCCCAGGAGAATTCGACCTGTGCCTGGACTTGATGTTTTTGCAAGAAAGCATGCGTCAGCCCGACGGCTTCGGTTGCGATGCGTTTGCCTTGCAGGTCCTGGACGGTTCGGATGGGCGAGTCTTCGGGCACGCACAGCACCCAACGAACCGGGCGACGGCTGACTTTCGAGAACACCAATTCGCAGATCTCGACCACCTGGGCGCTGGTTTCCAGCACCCAGTCGTGGCCCGTGATCCCGGCGTCCAGGATCCCTTGCTCGACATACCGAGCCATCTCTTGGGCGCGGATCAGCAGGCATTCGATTTCCTGATCATCGATCGATGGGTAGTAGGACCGGGACGAGAAGGTGATGCGATAACCGGCTCGGCGAAACAGTTGAGCCGTGGCCTCTTGCAGGCTGCCGGCGGGGATTCCCAATTTCAAAAGCTGTTCGGACATGGTTCCTGGTTTCTATTTGACTTGGATGGCGGCGTTTCAGGATTTCTTGTAGACCTGGTCGGGATCGAAAACCCGCTGGCCTTCGACGTGCACGGCCCGGGTTTGCGGATCGATGCGGCGGAAGAAGCAACTGCGGTAGCCTTCATGGCAAGCCGCGTCGCCGATCTGATCGACTTTGGCCAGCAGCGTATCGGCATCGCAATCAAAATACAGGCTCTTCAGACGCTGCACGTTCCCGCTCTCTTCGCCTTTGCGCCATAGCTTTTCGCGGCTGCGGCTCCAGTAACAGACCTGGCCGGTTTGGAGCGTTTCTTCGTAGGCTTGCTGGTTCATATAGGCCAGCATCAGCACATCGCCGGTCTGGTCATCTTGGGCGATGACGGGAATCAAGGGGTGCTTGGTGAAATCGGGTCCGTTCACAATTCCTCCGTTCTGATCTTTCTAGTGTTAAGTGTTAAGGATCGGCATGTCAGTTGATCATTCGAAAGGTATAAGGGTAACGGTACCGGTTGCCGCGATTCGCCTCGATCCCGCCGATCACGCCGTAGACGATCCCCGCGATCAAGATCACGATCGCCACCGGCGCCAGCAGGCAACTGGCCGCGGTGACTAGGCTGGTGATCAGGCAGGAGAGTTGAAAATTCAAGGCTTCCTTGGCCTGGTCGTCGATGAACGGTGAGCTCTCGCGTTTGACCAGCCAGATGATCAGCGGCCCCAGGGCGCTCAAGCCAACCAGGATCGCCAGGTGAGCCAGCGTGGCCCACAGCCGATCATCGTCGGTCACGTCGGTGCGTACCGGAGGTAGATCGTCGCTGTCGGTCGGTTTTTCAGGCATGGAAGACATCATATGCCAACCAGTTCCAAAATCAACAGCAGCGGCTTGATCAAGTTGGCCATCACCAGCGGCAGGCTCATCGACGGCACTTGGTTGGTAAAGAAGCCGGTAAACCCAAACCGCTGCATTCCCACGACCATACCCACCAAAAAAGTGACGGCTGCCAGGATCTTGCCGCTCAACCCATCGTTATCCGCAGCGATGGTCGACCGGTCACGCTGAAATGCGAACGCCAACTTTAATTCATGGACTTAGAGCGGTCAACCGATTGATTTGGAGAAGAAAGCCCTTTTTTAGAGTCTGGGTAAGATGGTCAGACGGCGGCAGCGTATTGCCGTTTCCCAAGCAGGTCGAAACGGCCTTATGCTCGGTCGATTGGTGTCTGATCACGGAGGCTGATCATCGGTCATCCAGATAGGAATAAGATCGGCGACGTCTCTGGTAATGTGGCCGTCGGTGGCGCATGCGGGGATGATGACCACCTTCGACGAACCAATAGCCTGCCAGCAGCCGGTAGAAGCACAGAATGATGAACGCTCCGGCCGTACCGATCCCGAACCCCACTGGACTTATGGGGGTAACCGCATGTCCCTCAAAGAAGAACGAGACGATTCCACAGCCGATCACCGTCCCCACAACCCCCATCGCCATCGTTGCGATCGCGCCTCCCGGGTCGGGGCCGGGCATGATCGCCTTGGCCAACAGTCCGACAACGGTTCCGAACCCAATCCAGACGAAAAACAGGTTGGCAGCGTACTGTAGGTTTTCCATCACTTGCACATCGAGATTCACGACAGTCTGCTCCGACAAAGGGGTTGAGGTTCTTCCCATCGGTATCGGCAACTGTGCCTGCTGGAGTTTGACGATAATTGCGATCGTTCCCCAGTCCGCGCATAAAAAAAGCTCCCGGCAGCGTCGGTATCCCAGGGGGGCAGAGGATTCCGAGTTTGCTCCGGGAGCGATTGGACGGTTTACCACCGATGCATCCTGCGGGGGTGGCATGTGGTCCTGGTTCCGCAAGCCGTCCGGTGGGGCGAAGCTTCCAATCGGCGTCCATGCCAACATTCGTCTTCGTTGTCCGCAGAGACACGCACGGGACGTGCTCCAGATGCTGGACTCCATCAGGCGACCGCAAAATATGGGACGGACAGCACGCGAGAATCAGGAGAGTTATTTGGTTCTCGCCAGTTCTGTTGCGAGTTGCTCGTCTCATTGAGGCAGGAAGATATTCCAATCCTCGGCTCTGGTCAAGAGCTTTTTCTGCGACCTTTTCCCCTGCGTGCAAGCACTGCTATCATCATCGCGACGAGGTAGTCATCGGGGATATCGATCGGATACAATCGACATTCGTTTGTCGGGGCGTTTGTTACCGACACGTTTTTCTCGACGCACTGACCGCTACGACTGAATGATGGAGGGGGAAGAGGATGAGTGAAGACCATGGTTTGGTGACAGTCGTCATTCGCGACGGCCAGGCTTGTCGTCTGGGTGCTTCGTTGGACACCGATACGGCGTTGACATTGATTGCGGTCGCGTCCGAAGATCCGAGTTGCTGGGAGGATCTGGTTGGCTATTGGCCACGCTATCGGACGCCTGTGGTTTGCGAGTTCTTTGACAGCTTGCCGATGGTCGCCGCCGATCCTGAAGCCGCCTGGGGTGCGATCAGCGAAAGCGACGCCTGGGTGCTGATCGATCTGGGTGGGAAGCGAATCGTTACGGGCGGCGATTTTCAGCCGGTCGGTCGCGACGCGGCGTTTGCGATGGTCGTGGACGAGGACGACCGGCAACATTGTCCGTTGAGCGTGCATCTGCCGCCCTGGTGGGAACTGCACGAGCAGGCTGACACGGCGGTATTCGGCCAACCGCGTCTCGCTCCCATCCGGCGGCCGGAGGTGAACCGTGAGGTCCTCTTTGGCGAACCCCTGCTGGCAGGTCTCGCCTCCCGCGTGCTGGAGAT
The DNA here is from genome assembly GCA_007695205.1 of Planctomycetaceae bacterium. Classification (GTDB taxonomy): domain Bacteria; phylum Planctomycetota; class Planctomycetia; order Pirellulales; family Pirellulaceae; genus SKKK01. Next base: position 1,538 of record REEF01000438.1, on the reverse strand, counting down.
CGTTCGTAGCGAGCGTTGGGCGTCCCGCGACGTTGACAGCCAGCGGTCCCATTATCCGTTCACCATCGAAGTGCATCGCGACTGGCTGATGACGCCTCGTGAGGATCTGGGCGGGCTGATGCCAAGGCAGATGTTGCACGGAGCCCACCAATGGATCGACGGCTTAGTGTGGGCCCAGCGGTTACGGTTCGAAGACGGCGGAGAAATCATCGCCGCGCCGGACGAGGTCGCCGGTTACGAGACGGCGCCGATGGGCGGCGAGGAGATGGTGATCTATTTCGACCTGTGCCGCGAACTGATCTCGGCGTCGTGGTCCTGGTGCGAAGACGAGGAAACGAAGCGCCGGATCGCCGCTGGCGAGAATTGTCAGCCAGCCTTGGTCGGTTTTTTGAGTGGCGTCAAAGCGGATTGGCTGGCGAGTCCTTTCGAAGGCGGGTCGCCGCCCGGCTTTATCATCGAATGCAGCCGCCGTCGCGTTCCTCGGGGGAGCGATGTGCCGATCGTCGGCATGTCCGAGCGTGAAGTCGAGCAACACGTCGACGACTGTGATTGCCCCATCTGCGAGATGATGGCCGAGGGAATGTTTGGAGTCGGCTTTACCAGTCTCGACGGTCACCATCTGGAACTGGATGAAGAGTTTGCTTTCTCGATGCACGAAACGCGTGAGGCGTGGGAACAGCAGCAACGCGAGTTCGAAGAAATGTCGATGGCCATCGACTGTCGTCAGGCGGAAAGCGAAGCGGTGGGGGAAAACGAGCCCGACGAGTTCGCCTCGGTCTGGTCGGGCGTTGCGTCCGACGAACCCCTTCCCGGCGACACACGCGGACACCTGAAGCTCGCATTCCTGTTGGCCGAAATCGTGTCGGCGCTGGTGTCGCGGGACGCCTCGCGCGAGGACATCCGCCGTCTGAACGCCCTCTTCGCCGACTTTCGCACCTGCGACGCCGCCGAACGTGCCCCATCAGGCCGTCGTCTGGGAGACCAGCTCGACGCGCTGGCCGAACGCTATCCCGAGCTCATCCCCCGCGTCGCCGACTTCCGCAGCCGCATCGACGAATGCGTCCGCTCGCCGATGGCCGAGGATGACCTGGAGTAACCGCTCTTCGTAGACGCCCCCCGGCTGAAGGAAAGGACATCGAACGATGCACATCACTCGATATTGGATACGGCGTCGCCACTTCATGTGGATCGCCGGCTTGTTGGCATTCGTGCCGGTCGCCGTGCCTGCGGCCGAGCTGGCCGGTGGGCCGAACATGGTGGTGATTCTGGCGGACGACCTGGGTTACGGCGATCTGTCGTGCAACAATCCGGCTTCGAAGATCACCACGCCGCCCTTTTGCTACTTGGACGGGGATCGGGTGCTGCATCTGCCGGTGTGGAAACAGCCACGGATGCGCGACGCGAACTTCTTGGCCACCGACGAAGGCTTGCGTTCGCCCGATTTCACCAATTACGGCGTCCTGCCGCGTCTTGTGGGCGAATCGATCCCGCCATCGAAGGCGGGCCACCCGGACAGCTTTATCATCTGGGCAACGACC
>REEF01000804.1 GCA_007695205.1 Planctomycetaceae bacterium | reverse complement strand
GTGAATGGGACCGATCAGACGGATCAGACGGATCAGACGGATGCGTTTCTTCTGCCTATTGCGTACGGCCGCCCGAATTTTGGCAAATTCGGCTACGCCACTGCCAGCGCTAGTCGATCACACGCGGTGGTTTCGGTGGTTTCGGTGGTTCTGGGGGGCCGGGTCTGGGTGGCGATGGTGGTTTGGGGGGTGGTTTGGGGCCTAAGCGGAATTCGCCTCCCAGGTTGGTGGTGTAAGTCCAGTCTTCGCTCCGCGGTTGCCAGCCAGCCAACAGGTTCATGTCCGATACGATGCGACGGGTCGTCACGTAGATATCAAAACTGTCGGCACAGACTTCGAAACGAATGTAGTATTTGTTGGGATCGATGGCTCGCAAAACGTTTTGGAAACGAGACCGCGGCGCTGCGACGATCCGCTCGTCTTCGCCGGCGACTTCGCGAGGCACGAACCGCAAGCGTGGTGTGCCGCCTGAATGATACATGATAATATCAAAGTGACGGTTGCCGTCTTGGATCGGCCGGCGATTGAATTCCTCCAGGAACCGCTCGACGCCCTCGCCAGCCAACGGGTTGAACGTTCGGTATTGTCGTTTTGCCACCACGAAGGCCTGCTCTTGAGCCTGAAGACGAATCTGTTCCAGAACGGGTGCGGGAGGCAGCAGGTAGACTTTGTTATTCGCGCAGATCATCGTCAACCGTTCGACACCCTCGGGGGCGGGACGCGGGTCGGGTAACGTGATCTCGCGGGCGGGCAGCGGCGTCGGTTTTGGGGTCTTGGCCAACATGGCCTGCAACTGCTCTAACCGCTGGTCGTTTTCCTGCCACTGCTGGTCCAGTTCGGTCAATTGTTCGCGCAGTTGTTCGACGGCCTGACGCTGCTTCTCCGTGTCTTCGACCAACTGCATCTGTGCGTTCAACTCGTCTTCCATGGCCTGTTTTTGCTGTTGTAGATCGGCCAGGATCTTCTCCTGCTGCTCGATCTGTTGCTGCAATTCCAACAATCGTCGTTCGACATCCTCCATCTGGTTGACCAGTTGTTCGTCGGCCATCGCGGCCAGCAGGCTATCGCGTTCCTCGCGAGCTGCATTCAACTTCTTTTGGGCCTCGGCCAACTGCTGGGCATCGATTTGGATCGCATCGGTGATACGCCGGACGGCATCGCCGACACCCAATTGCGTCACCACCAGCACGATCACCAGAATACCCACGACGTTGGTCATGGTATCCAGCAGGGAATCGAGTCCGCCTTCGCTATCGTCGGAAGCTCGTCGTCGCATGATGGCTCCTTCGGTCGCTGGTCTGCATCGTAGCCGAGCGACAAACCGAGGCAGAAAGTTTCAGGATCTGCCGCCGTTGGTAAAGTAACTCAAATCGATTCGTCCTTGACCGACGACGGGCAGTCGGCCGTGATCGACTTCGTGGACATCGGCCAATCGACTGGCCGTGCTATAGGTACTCAGTCCATCCTCTCGGATCAGGAAGACGATTCGTTGACGGGGGGATGCAGCGACGATCGACAACAGCCGAAGAAACTGTTCATCCTGCGCCAGATCGGCGGTGCGGATACGCGGCGGCGAATCACCTTGATGGATGATCACGCCGCCGCTGGCACATTCGACGAACACGGGGTCGAACCCGACCGCACTACCGCTGGGCAGGATGCTGACCTGGGCCTCTTCGGGTGGCTGCTGGCGATTGTCCAGTTCTTTCTCCAGGGCGGCCAATTGTTCTTGTTGGTCCTCCAATTCCTGGTTCAATTGAGCGGCACGACGTTCCAGGCGGCTCAATTCGTCGCGAACCTTTTCGCCTTGCTGATCGGCTTCGGACGCTTTTCGTCCTGCCAGCTTGGCATCCTCCGCGATCTCTGCCATCCAACGGCGGATCTCGACAATCTGATTCAACAGCCTTTCCAATTGCTGTTGGGCCGCCAGCAACGCACGCCGCCGTTGGTCGATCGTCTCGGTCTTGTGCAGCGCATCGTCGTCCATCTCGCTGCGAAGTTGTTCGATTTCGGCCAGCAGTTTCTCCAGTTCCCGCTGGATGCGCTCGTACTGTTCCAGGCTGGCGACATCCTCGGTGCCCATCTGAGCCAGCGACATGGTAGCGATCAGCAGGGTCAGCACCCCGATCACACAGGCGATAATACTGAGGAACGGGAACAACGAGACCCCATCCTCTTCGGCTCTTGGACGTCTACCCACGATCAACGCCTCCTATTGCCGCCGCCGAACCAATTGCGACGCGGTTGTTCGACCTGTTGGACCACGACGGTTTGTTCGCCCAGCTTTTCCAAAACCCCGTTTAGCCCCAGCAAACCGCGTTCGATCCCTGAAAAATGTCCTTCCAGTGCCTGGCCGGTGCCATTGATCGACGCGGCCATTTCCTGCTGGATCTGATGTGCGCGATCGCCCAATGTGGACAGTCCTTCTTGCATCAGGCTGGCCACCCGGGTCAATTCATGCAACCGCTGTTCGTACTGTTTCAACGTTTCCGCCGCATCCCGTTCCTGTTGCTGTTGCATTTTCGAGGCGTATTCGGCCATGCGTGTCTGCATTTGCTGATGCAGTTTCGTCCACCCGTCGGCGACCTGCGACGTTAGCTGAGAACCGATGGTTTCCAGCTTTTGGGACCAGTTCTGAAGTTCCGTCTGATGGGACGCCAGTGACGCTTCGATCACCTTGCGGAACGCTTCGGGTTCGCTTCCCGCGTTTGCCAACCCACCGCCCTCGCGGCCATCGTTCAACCGCTTCAGCAGGTTCTCGTTGCAGTACTCGTCCACCCAAGTCACCAGATCCTCTTCGCTTTTCTGCAGAGCCGACTGAGGGATCTTGACCACCAGGCTTAACACGAGCGCCAGCAATGTCGTATCGAAGGCAACTCCCAGACCGCCAAAGACGTCCTTCAACGAATCCTTGACCGCCGTAATGTCGGTGGCCGATTCCAGGCTGCCCGCCAGGCTGGCCACCGCACTGCTGACGCCGATCACCGTGCCGATGAATCCCATGATGGGCAGCGCCCATATGAACACCTTGACGATCGTGTAACTAGAGGCCACGTTATTAGCATCGATGTCCGACTGGGATTCCATCATCGTCACGGTTTCCGCCGCACTTTTGCGCACTCGGAAATGCTCCAAGCCGCGGACTACCCGATTGACGAGGAAGCTTTGTGCCGCATCCCCCGGCAATCCGTGGATGTGCTGCTGGAACTTGTCCAGCGAATCGAGCGTGATTTCGCGGGACAACTCGGTCGGCAGCACATCCAGCAGCATCGCCTCGCGCTGGTGCTTCAGCTTCCGCCACTTCAGCACCAGAATCGCCAGCGACCAGGTGGTCAGTACCAGGGTCACAAACGGAATCGGGCCTCGATCCCAGATCAGTTGAAAGATCCCCAGGTGCCGGACGGGAAAGGTCAGGATCAAGAAAGCGACGGCTGCGGCCAGGCCGAATAAACCGCTTCGAATCAGCGGGATATCCCCCGTGTCCGTCGCTCCGCCCGCAGCGATCGGCGAAGTCCGTTTCGCTTTGGGTTCGGCGGTGGGTTTGGCGCCGGGAAGCTTGGGCTTGCCCGGTTTAGCAGCGACCGAAGTGCTGATATTGATCCCCGGAAAACTGGGCTCGGCCGGCGTCGACGGTTCGGGAGCCAGTTGGTCGGGGATGCGGATCGTCCCTTTGCAGTACGGACACGCGCGTTTGCTGCCAGCCAATTCTTCCGAGACTTTCAAAGATTTTTCGCAGTGGGGGCACTTCAGCTTGAAATACATGATCTCAGCATCCTTATCATCGCTTGTACGCCTGACTGCAGAAGCTACAATCTGCAGATACTCGCTGCGAGGCGGCGCATCACGCCTCTCGCGACCGGCATGGTAATCATACACTTTTCGGCAACGGAAAGGGAGCATTGGATGAACGGCATAGTCCAGGCCTGGGGCGGCGATCCAGCCTTGGTCGATGATTTGGTGGCACTGATGGTGGGGGGGCCGCTTTGAAATCGGAACCTCCCGTCCGCCGATCCCGTCCGATGCGCTGGCTGAAAAACCTGGTGCGTTTGACCCTTTTGGTGCTGGTCACCATCGGGATCTGGCACACGATCGGCCGGGCGATCGAGGATCTGCGGGCTCAGGAATTCGAGCTTTCACAAATCCGTCCGGGCTACCTGCTGGCTGCCGGGCTCTGTTACTTGGCCGGTCTGCTGCCCTGCTGGTGGTTTTGGCATCGTACCTTGCAAGCCATGGGCCAGCGGCCGACGTGCCGCGAGACCCTTCGGGCCTTTTACATCGGGCATTTGGGGAAATACGTACCTGGCAAAGCGCTGGTGGTCGTATTGCGGACCGATCTGGTGCGAAGTCCACGAGTCAGCACTTCGGTGGCGGCGACCAGCGTCTTTGTGGAAACGCTGACCATGATGGGCATGGGGGCGTTCATCGCAGCCGCCCTGTTGGCCGCGCTGTTTCGCGAACACGTCTGGCTGATCGTCTTAGCCCTCGGGTTGATGATCGCCGCCGTCGCGCCGACTTTGCCACCCGTTTTTCGTGGGCTGGTGCGTCTGGTAGGGGTGCGTCGAGTCGATCCGGATATCGATGCGGCGTTGGCGGGCCTGGATTACCGTTTGATGTCTTTGGGCTGGATCACGGTGGCTGCCGGGTGGTGCTTGCTGGGCGTGAGTCTCTGGTTGGTGCTCCAAGCCAACGGGGCCCCCGTGACGTTCACGCCTCATGACCTGGCGCTGGTGACGGCCTGCGTCGCGCTGGCCATCGTGGCCGGTTTTTTATCGCTGTTGCCTGGCGGCATCGGAATCCGAGAATTCGTCGTCATGACACTTTTGGCCCAGCCGTTTGGGGCCGGGGTTGCGGCGATTTCGGCCATCCTGCTGCGATTGGTCTGGTTGTTGGGCGAGGTGCTGCTGGCGGGCGTCTTATACGTCTGGCGGCCGCCCGCCGAACAGATGGAAGTACAGGAGTCGACGTGATGAAAATGCAAAACCAATCCTCATGGTCAGTTGGCCACAAGCCATCTGCCATCTTCCCCTGGCAATCTTCGGAAGGTAAGGTAACGTGATGATCAGCGCAGTGATCCCCGTGTACAACGAAGTGGACAGCCTTGACGAACTGCATCGCGAATTGAGCGAGGTGGCATCGGCGCAGGGTTACGAGCTGGAGATCATCTTCATCGATGACGGATCGAACGACGGTTCGTGGGAGACCATCGAGCGGCTGGCGGCCCAAGACGAACGCATCCGTGGAATTCGTTTCCGCCGCAATTTCGGCAAAGCGGCCGCCTTGACCGCTGGGTTTTCCGAAGCGCGAGGCGAGTACGTGCTGACTTTGGATGCCGATTTGCAAGATGATCCTGCGGAAATCCCCAACTTTTTGAGCCAGATGGAACAGGGATTCGACTGTGTCAGTGGTTGGAAGAAGGTTCGCCACGATCCGTGGCACAAGGTCGGGCCGTCGCGCATCTTCAATTGGCTGGTCGGCCGGATGACGGGCGTCAAGTTGCACGACCACAACTGCGGCTTTAAGTGCTATCGTCGCGAGATTTTCGACGAGGTTCGGCTGTACGGCGAGATGCATCGTTTTGTCCCGGTGCTGGCGGCGGCGCGCGGCTGGCGGGTGGGCGAGATCGTCGTGCAGCATCGAGCGCGGAAGTTCGGCCAATCCAAGTATGGATTCCGACGCTTCGTCAAGGGGTTTCTGGATCTGCTGACCGTCTACTTCCTGACCGGATACGGCCAGCGGCCTCAGCACCTGCTGGGCACCTTGGGCTTGATCAGTTTCCTGTTGGGTGGCGTGGGCGTGTCGATTCTGACCGTCTGGTGGTTCGTCTCGCGCTTGGACAACTGGGGCATGGTAAACTGGACACTCGAAGATTTGGAACTTCACAAACGCGCCATCTTTTATTACTCGATGGGCGCGGTCCTGCTGGGCGCTCAGTTCCTGACGATCGGCTTTTTGGCCGAGCAACTGACGGCGTATCGCATGCAGGACGCGTCGACCTACTCCGTCAAACAACGCATCGGCATCGCTCGACAATCGACGACCGATTCGGCTCGGGAGTAAAGCGTGCGAGGATCGTGAGGAAGACGCTCGGCAGAAGACCGGTAGAACACGAAATAGGGAGCTTGTGAGAACCACAAGTCAAGCATGAGTGAAGACAACGCTGCGTTGCGCAAAAGCATCTATGTCCTGCTGATCGTGGCCGCCTGTGGAAGCATGACCGGCCGCATCTGGACCGTGCAGTCTTCGTTGGGGGAGACGCCGTTGTTGAGCGCCAACGACCGCAGTCGCTGGGCGACGATCCGCGCGCTGGTCGACCACGGCACGTACGAGCTGGACGAGGTGATTTTTCTGGACGAGGCCCAGACGCGACGCAACCGCGAATGGTACTCGATCGACATGGTCCGGCATCGCGGTGCCGACGGTCGCGAGCACTATTACTCCAGCAAGCCGCCGCTGCTGGCGACGATGGTAGCCGGCAAGTACTGGCTGCTGAAGCAGGCGACCGGCATCACCCTGAGCGAACATCCTTTTTACGCAGCGCGATTTCTGCTGATCACTACCAATGTCCTGCCCATGGTCGTCTATTTCCTCGTGCTGGCGTCGCTGGTGGAAAGGCTGGGAACGACCGACTGGGGGCGATTGTTCGCGATGGTTTGCGCTACGTTCGGCACGTTCCTGACGACGTTCGGCGTCACCTTGACCAATCATCTGCCAGCGGCGATCAGCGCGGTGATCGCCATCTGGGCGGCATTGGCCATCTGGCGGGACGGACGACGGCAGTGGTGGTTGTTCGCCATCTGCGGTTTTTTCGCCGCGATGACGGCGACCAACGAGTTACCCGCGTTGGCGCTGTTCGCTTTGTTGGGCGCGGCGTTGCTGTGGCGATCGCCGCAACGGACCTTGATCGGCTTCGTGCCCGGCGCCTTGCTGGTCGCCGCGGCGTTTTTTGGGACGAACTACATCGCCCATGGTACCTGGCGCCCCCCTTACACGCATCGACAGGACGGGCCGATGGTGGTCCAGGTGCCGGGCATCACCACGGCTGAGCTGGAAACGGGGCAAGTGCCCGATGCGATGCGCGAAGCGCTGGCCGAACAGGATCTGCCTGTATCCGACCAGGCGAAGATTGAACCCCGCTGGATCGGGGAAGGATGGATGTTGTGGGATCCGGCGGACCATCTCCGGCTGGCTTTGGTGGTCGACGATACGGGGGTGCGCGTTCACCGTTGGGACAATTGGTACGAATACGAGCGCAGTTATTGGATCGACGAGCGTAAGACGGGGGTAGACCGAGGCGAACCTTCGCGCGCGGTGTACGCCATGAATGTGCTGGTCGGACACCGCGGGATCTTTTCGTTGACACCAATCTGGTTGCTCAGCGTCGTCGGTGCTGGCTATTGGTTGGTTCACCGACAAGAATCGATGCGCGGTTTCGCGTTGCTGGTCTTAGGGGTTTCCGGGATCATCCTGGTCTTTTATCTCATGCGTCCGTTGGCCGATCGCAATTACGGAGGCGTCTCGTGCACGTTCCGCTGGATGATCTGGCTGACTCCGCTGTGGCTGGTCGCTCTGCTGCCTGCCGTCGATCGCATGGCGGGGTGCCGAGGTTGGCGAGCGATTGCCGGCGCGATGCTGCTGGTCAGTGTGATCAGCGCATCGTACGCCTCGTTAAACCCCTGGTCCCATTCGTGGATCTACCAGTATTGGGTCTACCTGCAATGGATCACGCCTTGATCCGCGAGATAATTGTGAACATTCCGGGTTGTCTTCTGTAGCGGGAGTTTGCCAAGACTGCCATCGTACATTGTTCAAAGAAAGTCGTGGCCCGGTACTTAACGTTGCTGCGGCGTCTGGCCGGTTTCCGAGTGCGTCCGCTGGTGGTAGCTAACATCCAACCAAGCGGAAAATGATCGGTGGAGACAATCGATGAAGGCCGACAGATGCGTGCCCACGGGGCGGTCCTCGTGTAACACGTACGGACGTTCCTCGAAATCGCCCAGCCACAGGGCATTGGTCTGCTCCCGGGTCGGGGAGCCTTGTGTCAGCAAGACGTGCGCGTTATTCTCGAATGCTATAGGAATGAATCCATTTTCACGTTGCATCGATGAAGGTGACTCGCCATGGAAACTGCCTCGCTGAACTTGAAGGACTACATTCGCGACATCCAGGATTTCCCCAAGCCGGGAATTCTTTTTCGCGATATCACGCCGCTGCTGATCCATCCGCCGGCATTCGCCGCAGCGATCGATCGAATGGCCGCCCATTGTCAGGATTTTCACGTGGATGTCCTGGTGGCGGCGGAGGCCCGCGGTTTCATCTTCGCCGCTCCGTTGGCGTTACGCTTGGGCGTGGGGTTCGTGCCGATCCGCAAGCCCGGCAAACTGCCGTTCGATACCCATTCGTTCCACTATGAATTGGAATATGGTTCGGATACACTGGAGATGCATGTCGACGGCGTGCTGGCGGGCCAGCGGGTGCTGGTGGTGGACGATCTGTTGGCCACGGGCGGGACGGTGAAGGCCTGCTGCAATCTGTTGGAACAAGTCCAGGCGAAGATCGTCGGTTGTGTGTTTGCGATCGAGTTGACGGGTTTGGGCGGCGCCAAGGTCATCGCGCCGCATCCGGTGTTTAGTCTGCTGAAATACGATTGATGACATGCGAGAACAAACTCAGGGTTCATCGTGGCTGCGTCTTGTGCTACTCGGGGTCGCCGTTTACTTTAGCGTTGTCTTTATGCTGGCTTTCCTGCAACGGTCCTTGATCTATTTTCCGGCGCGCGCGGCTTCAATCCGTCCCGCCGATGCGGGTTTGTCCGAGGATCGCGTATCGGCCGTCCAGATCACCAGTGACGACGGGCTGACCTTACATGGCTGGCAGGTTTCGCCGACGCCCCACACGCCATCGCCGATCGAGGATGCAACACCGGGCAACGCCATCGAAGGCCCCGCGATCTTGTATTTCCCAGGCAATGCCGGGCATCGGGGTTACCGAGGCGACGAGCTTCGCACGCTGGCCGATCTGGGGGCCGACGTGTTTCTGATCGACTATCGAGGCTACGGCGAGAACGCCGGTCGCCCTACGGAAGCGAACTTGACTCGCGACGCGATGAGTGTTTGGCGGTACTTGGTCGAGACCCGCGGGATCGACCCTTCACAAATCATCTTGTTCGGGGAATCGTTGGGCGGCGGAGTTGCTGTGCGGTTGGCGGCCGATGCCTGCCGCGACGGTTCCGCGCCAGGAGGCCTGATCCTGCGTTCCTCGTTTTCATCGTTGGTCGACGTGGCGGCTCACCACTATCCTTGGATGCCCGTGCGACTGTTGCTGCTGGACCGCTTCGAATCGCAGCAGCATATCGCCGACGTCACCAGCCCGATTCTGATGATCCACGGTTCGCGCGATAGCATCGCGCCGATCCGATATGCCCGACAGTTGTTCGATGCCGCGCCGATGCAGTCGGCCGACGGACACCCCAAAAGGTTTGCGGAACTGGACGGGGCCGACCACAATGATATCCCGTACGTCAGCCCTCGAGAATACCGCGCTGCGATGGCCGATTTCCTGGAAGCGGTGATCGGCGACTGAACGCCCCAGCAGGCTCATCCGTTCGTCGATTCGGTCGGTCTGCCGCTGGTTACCTCGAAACCCATCTCTTCGATCATGCGATAATCGGCTTCGGGGATCTGGCCTTGCGTTGTCAGGTAATCGCCCACAAAGATCGAATTCGCCGCATACAGTCCCAGTGGCTGCAAGCATCCCAGATGCAGTTCTCGCCCACCGGCGATGCGGATCTCGCGGTCCGGATTCGCGAAGCGGAACACGGCCAGCGCCCGCAAGCAGTGCCGAGGATTTAGCTGTCGGTACGACCCCAGCGGCGTCCCCTCGATCGCATTCAGGAAGTTCAACGGGATCGATTCCACACCGATCTCACGCAGTTCGATGGCCATCTGCACGATGTCCTCGTCACGTTCGCCCATGCCGATGATGCCGCCCGAGCAGAGTTCCATGCCCGCGTTACGGACCGCACGCAGGGTCTCGATGCGATCCTGATACGAGTGGGTCGAACAGATCGTTGGGTAGTGTTCCGCACTGGTGTTCAGGTTATGGTTGATGCGGTCGACCCCGCATGCCTTCAGTCGATCCGCCAACGGTTCGGAGAGCAACCCGAGCGACGCGCAGACGTGCAATCCGTACCGCGACTTGATTTCCGGCACCAGTTCTTCGACCGCTTGCATTTCCCGCTCGTTGGGCGAACGCGCTGAAATCACGATGCAATACGTCCGTGCATTTCGCTCGCGAGCCAAACGAGCGCCTTCCATCAACTGATCGCGCTGCAGGATATTGTACTTCGGGATCGGTGCCTGGGAGACCTTGGATTGCGAACAATAGGAACAGTCCTCGGGACAAAGGCCGCTCTTTGCATTGATTAAAAAGTATAACTGGACCGTGTTACCAAAATAGTGGTGGCGGATTCTGTAGGCAGCCGACAGCACCTCCAGCAGTTGATTGTCGGGAGACTGGAGCACGGCGATTCCTTCCTCCAACGTCATCCGCTGTCCGCTTAGGACGCGTTCGGATAAAGCCTGCCAATCGCCATCGAAATTCGCTTGTTCTGGCTTGATTTTCACCGCGGTAGACGGCATCATACTCACTTTCTGTTCGATTCGATTCGATTCGATTCACTATAGATCTATGTTTGGGCGGATCAACCAAACTCAGCTCCGACCGTCCAGGCGGCTGGATCGGCCGAGTT